>DAIOGE010000070.1:0-4667 GCA_036745375.1 Candidatus Nanopelagicaceae bacterium | reverse complement strand
GAGCCTCAATCATTTCAGTTGTGGCAAGTGGATTGCTATTTATTAACGTTCCGGCGAACTGGAAACAAGTTGTCGTGGCGGCCCTCATATTTGTCGCGGTCTTTTTGCAGGAACTTCGTACCCGAGTGAGAAAGTAGAACAGCATGACAACTCCACTTTATGAAGTTCGAAATGTCTCCAAGCACTATGGCTCGGTGGTTGCCCTCGATGACGTAAGTCTTTCCATTGCTCCTGGAGAGGTACTAGGACTCGTTGGGGACAACGGAGCTGGAAAATCCACTTTGGTTAAAATACTCTCGGGTGCTCATTCCCCAACTCATGGGCAAATTTTTCTAGAGGGTGAAGAGCGCAGTTGGAATTCACCACATGAGGCGCTTGAAGCAGGTGTGGAGACCTTGTATCAGGATTCCGGTCTAGCCCCACATTTATCGGTTAGCGCAAACGTCTTCTTGGGGCGTGAGGAATATGTGCCGGGAATCCTTGGGAAATTAGGATTTCTGGCACAGAAAAAAATGGATCTGGATGCTCACGCCAATTTGGAAAGAGTAGGCATCGCAGTTCCACAATCCAGTCGATCGATTTCGCAGCTTTCGGGCGGCCAGCGTCAAGCAGTTGCCATTGGCCGGGCAGTCTCATGGGCTAGTAAGGTGATTATTCTGGATGAACCTACCAATCACCTGGGAGCGCGTCAGGCTGGGGAAGTTCTGGCCATCATCAGGAGAGCTAAGGCGCAAGGACTTGGTGTTATCTTCATATCTCACACATTGCCCCATGTCTTAGAGGTAACCGATCGGATTGTTGTACTCCGCCTTGGTAAAATTGTGGCAAATGCACCTACATCTGAATTCGACGCGGAAAAACTGCTGGGGACCATCACTGGACTCATCGACAGTAAGTAATAACTGTGAGTGAGACCTTGCCGGGTCGCCCTCGGGCAACCATGAAAGAGGTAGGCGAACTTGCGGGGGCAAGCCTTAAGACGGTTTCACGCGTAATTAACGGTGAGGGCAATGTCAATCCTGAACTCGCACAAAGGGTGATGGAAGCTGTCAACACTCTTGGCTACCGTCCGAATTTACAGGCAGGATTTCTGCGACGGAGCGGTGGGAAGACTCAGACCATCGGATTATTGCTTGAAAATATTTCGAATCCATTTTCGGCTGCATTGCATCGGGCAATCGAAGACGTTGCGAGTCCGAGAAAAGTAATTGTCTTCGCAGGCAGTCTGGATGAAGATGTCGAGCGCGAGCGTCAATTAACCGATGCCTTCATCTCACGCCGCGTGGATGGCCTAATCATCGTTCCGACTGGAAATGACCAGAGTTATTTAACAGCAGAACAGAGCGCTGGGACGCCGATTGTTTTTCTAGATCGCCCTCCACGCGGAATCGAAGCGGATTCGGTTATCGCAACAAACGAAGAGGGTGGATTTGATGCGACTATCCACCTAATTAGACATGGACATCGACGCATTGCTTATGTTGGTGATTATGAGTCGATTTACACAGGAGCGCAGCGCTTGAAAGGTTATCTCAAGGCCCTGAAGCAGGAGAATATTGAAATTGACCGATCCATTATTCTGCAGGGATTTCACTCGCCGCATCAAGCACACGGCTCGCTTCTGCATATGTTGCAGCGTGATGATCGACCCACCGCAATATTTGCTAGTCAGAACTTTGTGACATTAGGAACTATCCGCGCACTTCGCGAAACTAATCTTCAGCATATAGTTGCATTGGTTGGTTTCGATGATATTGCGGAGGCAGATCTTCTAGATCCGCCTCTGACCTTAATTACTCAGGATGTGGCCGGAATGGGGGAACGGGCGGCGCAACTGCTCTTTGAAAGATTGGATGGAAGCACCACCGGCTTTAAAACAGTTGTGGTGCCTACAACTCTAACTCCGCGTGGATCTGGAGAGATATCTCCCTCTTGATTTCACTTAGTCGATCTTAAATCCATCGGTGATGGGACCCGGTGTTATTCCAGCGGAGGCATCATCTTGGATTTCGCCACGAGCTGCTTGAGCTCTGTGAGCTTGCTCGTGCCATCGATTTTCAATCTTTCCAAATCTCCAAATACCGATTGCACTCGCCCAAACCACAACAAAGATTGCAACAATAATGAATCCAGCCTTGTTGATATTAAAGGCATTGGCATAATCCCAGAATCCGCCAGTGAGATTCAATTGACCTGCGAATACTTGGGCAACCTCGAGTCCACCGATAAAGATAGCTACAAGAACCGATAACCCAGTAATCACCATGTTGTAATAAACCTTGCGCACAGGTTTTGAGAAGGCCCATCCATATGCAAAGTTCATGAAAGATCCATCAATGGTGTCGAGCAAGCTCATTCCGCCTGCAAACAACATTGGGAGAGAGAGGATGGCCCACCAAGGAAGTCCGGCAATAACAGATGATCCAGCCAAAACGAGTAGTGCCACCTCAGTCGCGGTATCGAAGCCAAGGCCAAATAGAACGCCAATCGGATACATCTTCCAACTTTTATCCACCCTGCGTGCGATAGGTCCGAAGAAGCGCATCATAAATCCACGAGAATCGAGGTGTTTTTCCAATTCAGACTCGTCGTAAAGTCCCTTGCGCATTTCAATGAACACTTTTACAACGCTAATCAAAACCACGAGATTGAGGATTGCAATCAACATCAAGAATGTTCCGCTGACGGTAGTACCGATCAGACCCGTGTAATGGTGCAAGGAGGAGTTGTCATCTTTAACTTGGACGCCTAGTGACTTAATTCCAAAGTTCAGAGCAATTGCAAGAGCTGTAACCACTGAGGAGTGACCGAGTGAAAAGAAGAAACCAACGCCCATTGGACGTTGTCCATCAGCCATTAATTTACGAGTGGTGTTATCGATTGCTGAGATGTGATCGGCGTCGAAGGCATGTCGCATGCCCAAAGTGAGTGCCAGGAATCCGGTACCCCATCCAAAGATGGTTCCGTCGGATAACTTGTAGTGACTTGAGGTAGCAAGTGCCATCAAGATCGTTCCACCGATGAGAAGAAAGAAGATAACTCCAAACATAGCCAAAAGACGACGTCGTTCATCGCCAGAGAGCGAGGCAAAAGGATTCTTTGACCTTTTCTTTTGGAGACCCGCCGGAGCGTTCATGGATTCCTCCTGATCCTTACTACTTGCGAATCGTTCGCAAGTAGTAATTTATCGCAAGAAGGTGCGATTGTCCTGATGGACTAGAGGGCAGGGCCCCCTTCATGCTCAACGAGCGAGTCTTTGCCAACGTTTATGAATGTGGCGGAGACGAGGGCGGCGGCAAGCAAGAAGCCTGCACCGATCTTGAAGGTGGTGCTAAAGCCGTGGACTGCTCCATAAATAGGAGCCTTAGCCCCGAGAGAGGCGTGGCCCTTGATGAAGGCGGCAGTTGAGGAGAGTGCCACGGTATTGAGAAGGGCTGCCCCGAGTGAGCCACCGATCTGCTGGCTGGTGTTGAGCATTGCACTGGCGATTCCAGCATCGTGCTCACCCGCATCATGTAGGCCGGTGCTAGCGCTTGGGATAAATACGAAGGCTAATCCGATCGACATGATGACCATCGCAGGCAGCAGATCCTTCACATAACTAGATGTCGGAGTGATGCCTGAGAGCAACCAGAGGCCAGCCGCTCCTACGATCAAACCGCCAACCATCAAAGGACGAGGTCCAACTTTTGGAAGGAGTTGAGAAGCAACTCCTGCTCCGACGATGATGCCTCCGCTAAATGGCAGGAATGCAAAACCTGAGTGAAGTGGTGAGTAATGCAAGAAGTTCTGCATGTAGATAGATAGGAATAAGAACATCGCAAAGAGGCCAGTTCCGGTGAGGAGCGAGGTGAGGTATGAACCGCCACGATTGCGCTCACGGACAACACGGAGTGGAAGTAGAGGATTGTTTACCTGAGTCTCGACAACCAAGAAAGCTCCAATAAAGAGAGCGGCAAGGATGAAATAAGGATAGGTGTGCAGATTTGCCCATCCATTATTTGCAGCCTGGCTAAAGCCATAGACCAAGCTGATCAGACCAAGAGTTACTGTTGCAGCGCCTGGGATGTCATATTTATTATCTCCAGCAGCCTTTGACTCATGCAGGTTAGGAATAGCGAGAATAACTGCAATGAGAGCAATAGGAACGTTTACAAACAAGCACCAACGCCAGTTTGCGTATTGAGTAAGCGCGCCTCCGGCGATCAAACCAATTGCAGCGCCGCCGCCAGAAATCGCGCCATACACACCAAATGCGCGGGCACGCTCTTTAGGAACTGTGAAAGTTACATTGATGAGAGAGAGCGCTGATGGTGCAAGGAGAGCAGCGAATGCGCCTTGCAATCCGCGCGCACCGAAAAGCAGCCCTTGCGTTGTTGCGAATCCGCCAAGTGCTGATGCACCGGCAAAACCGATCAGACCAATGATGAAGATGCGCTTGCGTCCGACGTAGTCAGCAATGCGTCCACCAAGAAGAAGCAGTGAACCAAATGCAAGCGAGTAAGCAGTAACTACCCATTGACGGTTTGCATTAGAGATGTGAAGTGCAACTTGTGCCTTAGGAAGAGCTAAGTTAATGATTGATGCATCAAGCACAATCATTAACGAAGCAATTGCGATTACAACAAGTGCATACCAACGATTTGGATCGAGTCCTTCATCTCCTG
>DAIOGE010000069.1:3038-4876 GCA_036745375.1 Candidatus Nanopelagicaceae bacterium | reverse complement strand
GATATTGCGCTCGCGATGGATGTTGCTGCAACCGAATTCTTCAAGGATGGCACATATGCCTTCGAAGGTAAGCAGAAAACCAGCGACGAGATGATCGCCTATTATGCCGGTCTTGTTTCTTCATATCCAATAGTTTCCATCGAAGATCCGCTTGATGAAAATGACTGGGCAGGCTGGTCAAAGATGACTGCAGAGTTAGGATCTAAGATTCAAATCGTTGGCGATGATCTCTTTGTAACAAATCCAGAGCGTATAGCACGTGGTATTAAAGAGAACGCTGCAAATGCGCTGCTCGTTAAGGTAAACCAAATCGGAACTCTGACAGAGACCATCGATGCCGTATCGCTTGCGCATCGCAACTCTTATCGATCAATGATGTCGCACCGCTCGGGTGAGACTGAAGATACAACTATCGCTGACTTGGCAGTCGCGTTGGAATGCGGACAGATCAAGACTGGTGCACCAGCTCGTACTGAGCGCGTTGCAAAGTACAACCAACTTCTGCGCATCGAAGAGGAGCTGGCTGAGTCGGCTGTATATGCTGGACGCGGGGCCTTCCCACGTTTTAATGGCTAACCGCTAAGAGTCCTTGATGTTCAAGAGCATATCTGGGCGGAGCTTAGCCTTCGCCACGGTGCTTTTGGTTCTCGCAATAACCTTGGCCCCACCGCTGCACAGTTATTTTGCGCAACGTGCCCAGATTGATGCCTATAAAGTGCAGTTGGCCCAATCCGCTGCCACTCTGCACGAGGCAGAGAAAGAACTCACCCTTTGGACCGACCCTACCTATGTGGCATCCCAGGCTCGTATCCGACTGCACTACGTCTTTCCTGGCGAGCGGGAGTACGTTGTACTTTCCAACTCCCAAACGAGTGCAGCACAGACGGTACCGGTAGCTCCCATTGAAGGAGTCGCACCCGGAGTAACGCCCTGGTACTCACGTTTGATTTCAACGATCGAAAGCGCACATCAAAACTAATGAGCGAAAAACCCACAGAGCAAGATCTTGCGGCGATTCAACAACAACTTGGTCGCACTCCGCGTGATGTTCACGCTATCGCCCATCGTTGTCCCTGTGGCAAACCCGATGTTGTTGAGACTCCACCACGTTTATCAGATGGCACTCCATTTCCAACTTTCTACTACGCCACCTGCCCTCGGCTGACTGGTGCGATTTCAACTTTGGAGAGCTCTGGTTTGATGGCAGATATGCAGGGCAGACTTGAAGTTGATCCCGATCTTGCAGGTGAATATCACGCAGCCCATGATGATTATTTAGCGGCACGAGCTGCGCTTGGGGTGGATGTGCCAGAAGTTGAGGGAATCACCGCAGGAGGAATGCCCGACCGCGTTAAATGTTTACACTCACTCGTTGCTCATTCATTAGGAGCTGGGCCAGGCGTGAATCCATTCGGCGATGAGGCTCTGGCAGCGCTTCCCGATTGGTGGAAGGCAAGCCCATGCGAGTAGCAGCGATTGATTGCGGGACAAATTCGCTACGTCTTCTCATTGCAGATATTGATGGAAACAATTTTCGCGAAGTACATCGCGACATGCAGGTTGTCAGGCTGGGCCAGGGAGTTGATAAGAACAAAGCCTTTGCACCAGAGGCGATCGAACGGACCTTAGCGGTCACAAAGGAATACGCATCGGTACTTCGTGCAAAAGGGGTTGAACGCCTACGTTTTTGCGCGACGAGCGCCACGAGAGATGCATCCAATCGAGATCTATTCATCGATGGAGTCGAAGATATTTTGGGAGTTGCTCCAGAGGTAATCCCGGGTTCGGAGGAGGCTGCTCTCTCTTTTCTGGGAGCCACGAAGGAGTTGGGCCAAGAG
>DAIOGE010000069.1:0-2938 GCA_036745375.1 Candidatus Nanopelagicaceae bacterium | reverse complement strand
GCACAACAAGTGCATGAGGTTGCTCGCATGTTTGCCTCCATGTCTCGTGATGAGATTGCCGCGCTGGGATATATGCATCCTGGTCGAGTCGATGTAATTACCTCTGGCGCTTTGGTGCTCTCTCGCGTCATGACTCTTACTGGGGCACAAGAGTTTGTGGCATCTGAATCCGACATTCTCGATGGAATCGCCTGGGGCCTTGCCGAAATATAAGACCATCGCCGCGCTCGATAAGGCGATTACTCAATGCACACTTTGTCCTCGCCTGGTTGAGTGGCGTGAAGAAATTGCTCTCACTAAACGGAAGTCTTATGCCGACCACGATTATTGGGGGAAACCTGTTACTGGTTTCGGCGATCCAAAGGCCGAGATAGTGATCGTTGGGTTGGCGCCAGGCGCACATGGTGCAAATAGAACTGGACGGATATTTACCGGAGATAGTTCAGGTGATTTTCTCTTCGCATCCCTGCACCGTTGTGGCCTTGCAAAATTACCAATTAGTGAATCTCGTAAGGATGGACAGGAACTCTTTCGAACCAGAATTTTATGTGCAGTCAGGTGTGCTCCTCCAGATAACAAACCCACGACAGAAGAGAAAGCAACATGTGCGCCTTTTATGGCCAATGAGATTGAACTTCTTCTTCCAACCGTTAAAACCTTTGTGGCTCTTGGTAATTTTGCATGGACTGGGCTTATTGCACAATTAGCAGAGATGGATTTTGAAATACCAACGCCTCGACCAAAGTTCGGTCATGGTGCCACTTTTACAGCTGTCTCACCATCAGCTCAGAAGGTCAAGGTGATTGGGAGCTATCACCCTAGTCAACAAAATACATTTACTAAGAAATTAACCCCGCCGATGCTCGATAACATTTTCAAGATGGCGAACAAGCCCTAACCAAATTGCTACTGAGTTTCCAATAAAGAGTGCAAAGCAGAGAGTTCCGATTCCTACTCGACCGCCACATGCCCAGCCCACGCTAAAGACAATAATTTCAAGAAGCAACCGAACCCGACCGACTCGGACACCTGTTACTCGGTGCAATCCAGTCATGAGCCCATCTCTAGGTCCGGGGCCAAGTCCGCAGGTGATGTAGAAGGCAGATCCGCATCCAATAAGTGCGATCCCTCCGAATACATATGCGAACCTAATCCAGAGAGTGTGGTGCTGGATGGGAAAAATGTCGGTACCTATTTGCAGCATGAAGGCGATAATCACGATATTGGCGAGAGTGCCAAAGCCAGGCCGCTGCTTAAGAGGGATCCATCCGAGAAGCACAACGATGCTGATGAAGAAAGTTGACCACCCAAGTGAGAGGGGAGTGTGACGACTCAAACCTTGAGATAAAACGGCCCAGGGAGTGTTACCTAAAGTTGATTGGATTAAAAGTGCCTCACCGAAGCCAAAGATCGTAAGCCCAAAGGCCAGGATGAGCAGTCGCAATGGGGTGAGGGACCATTGATCAGGTGCTGTCCAACTCGTCTTAGGAACGGTTCTATGTGGCCGCAATACGTTAATAAATTGCATTAAGCAGAGACCAAGTCAGCGCACATAGCTCGGAAGGCTGCGGTGTGAGCGGCAATGTCGGCCTCTGTCGTATCAGGAGAGACCAGAGCCATGTTGTGAAATGGAGTTATAAGGAAGCCATCATTGAGAAGGCGAAGGTGAACATACTGCTCAACTTCAAAGTCTCCAGCATCTGAGGCCTCTTTGCCCGTGCGAGGCGCGGATGGCTGGAAGAGGTACTCACCACGTGCACCAAGGCGAGAGCAGTACCACGGCAGGCTAAATTCCTTGATAGCTGCATCTACTCCATCGCACCATAGTGATCCAAGCCTAACCATTCGAGCAAAGGCCTCATCTGTAAGGACCTCTGTCAACGTTGCTCGCATTGCAGCCAAACTCAGCGCATTTCCCGCAAGAGTGCTTCCAATTCCACCGGTATCAATGAGTTCACGTTCAACTTTTGCCTTGATGCGATCGGCAATCTCTGAACGCATTCCAAAAGTTCCAGTAGGAATGCCGCCAGCGATCGCCTTGCCGATAGTTAGCACATCTGGTTTCAGTCCATGTAAGGCGGTCATTCCGCCGGGTCCAACCGAAATTGTGTGGGTCTCATCGATGATCCAGACCGCGCCATATTTCTTGGCGAGATCACCCACCGCTTGTAGATAACCATCTTCTGGAAGAACGATGCCGATATTTGTCATCGCTGGCTCCATCAATATGGCTGCGACATCACCTTGCGCTAGAGCCGCTTCCATTGCTGCAAGATCATTGAACTCCACGACGCGTGTGGTCTCTGCAAGGTCAACTGGGGCACCTAAGTTGCCAGGACGCTTGATTGTTCTGCCGGACTCATCGAGTGTTGCAAAAGTTTCATCGACTGAACCGTGATAGCACTTATCAATCACGATGATCTTTGAGCGACCAGTGATCAACCTGGAGTAACGGATTACATGTCGATTGGCATCAGTTGCAGTCACGGTAAATTGCCAGAGCGGTAGCCCAAAACGTCGTGATAACTCCGATGCGACGATTACAGCATCTTCAGTGGGAAGCATCGCAGTCAAACCGCGCTTGAGTTGGGCGTGAATGGCCGCAACGGTAGGAGCTGGTGAGTGACCCGTCATCGAACCGGTATCTCCTAGGCACAGATCCACATATTCGTGACCATCGACATCTGTAAATCTCGCCCCTTGGGCGGTATCCACAAAGATTGGGTATGCGCCTGGCCACTTAGCCATCCAAGACATTGGAACCCCACCTGGCATCACGCTCTTGGCTTGGGCGAAGAGTTCCCCGCTCTTTGGATGCAGCGCAAGAAATCTCTCTTCTTCAATCTCTGTCAATTTTTTAAGATGGGATCTATCTATCGAGGGCATGAGGAGAATTCTAGGGGATGCTCATGTAGGCTCATGATTGATATTTATAAAG
>DAIOGE010000068.1:0-4929 GCA_036745375.1 Candidatus Nanopelagicaceae bacterium | reverse complement strand
CAACCAGAAGATTCTGGCATGGTGCGGATTGATGAGAATACAAATCTAGGCGTTGCGATCTCGACAGATGCCAACGCTCGTTGGTCATACCTTGATCCATATAACGGCGCAAAGTTGGCACTCCTTGAATCCTGTCGCAACATTGCAACGACTGGTGCCAAACCACTTGCTGTAACCAACTGTCTTAACTTTGGCTCTCCTGAGGATCCAGGAGTGATGTGGCAATTCGCCGAGACCGTTCGCGGCCTGGCCGATATCTGTTTAGAGATGGGGTTGCCGGTAACTGGTGGCAACGTCTCCTTCTATAACCAGACCGGAAGCGTCGCGATCTTGCCAACACCGGTAATCGGTGTGCTCGGTGTTATTCAAGATGTCACTACGCGTACCAAGATGGGCATTCCAGCCGCAGGTCTGCAGATCTTCCAACTAGGAAATACCGCAGATAATTTCAGTGGATCTGAGTGGGCTCACCTCCACGGTCAGATGGGTGATCACGCCCCGACCCCAGATATTGCCGCTGAGGGTCGCTTGCTCAACCTATTGCTTGAGGCACAGCCGCTCTTTGAGTCCGCTCATGACCTGAGCGATGGAGGTTTAGCTGCCGCACTGACCGAAGCCACCCTGCGAAATGGAATTGGAGCCACAATCTCGCTCCCTGGCGAGTACATCCCAGGCGGGGTAGCCGCCGCTCTCTTCTCTGAAACCCCGGGACGGGTCCTCATTTCGGTCGATCCTAAGAACCAAGAAGCTCTCGCCGCCCTCGCCACCAAGTACGAAGTTCCGACCCATGAGCTCGGTACAACAGGCGGGGATAGCCTGACCATCAATGAGGCGGTTATTCCACTCACCGAACTACGCGCCGCTCATACCGAAACACTTCCTCGGCTCTTCGGGTAGGAGGTAATCATGGCCCGCGATCCTTTAGTTCTGGCGCAGGTCAAGGCGCTCTTGGAGCAGTTCAGCCAGATCGCACCAGGTCACGCGGTCGAGCTTCGAATCCCTCCTTATGCAGCAATCCAATGCTGCGAAGGACCAAAGCACACTCGCGGTACTCCTCCTAACGTAGTTGAGATGGGCGCCGAAGAATTGATTGGCCTCTTAGATGGATCTCTCGAATGGGCTGATGGAATTCGAGATGGTCGTATTACTGCGAGCGGGGAACGCTCCGATCTCTCACAGTTGTTTCAGCAGGCCGCCGCGACAATTAGGATTGCAGAGTGACAAAGCGCCCAGATGGAAAACTCACCTTCGAGACTTTCCCTGGTGAAAAAGGCCCGCAAGATGAGTGTGGCGTATTCGGTGTCTGGGCTCCTGATGAAGAAGTCGCAAAACTAACTTTTTATGGACTCTATGCGTTGCAACATCGCGGTCAAGAGTCGGCGGGAATTGCCACATCGGATGGCAAACGAATTGTTGTGTACAAAGATATGGGTCTGGTCTCTCAGGTATTTACTGAAAATGATTTAGCAACGCTCACTGGAAATTTAGCGATCGGACATTGTCGTTACTCGACAACCGGTTCATCTACCTGGGCTAACGCGCAACCAACACTGCGCTCAACAGATCACGGAACACTTGCGCTCGCCCACAATGGAAATTTAACTAACACGGGAGATCTGGCAGAGACACTTGCAAAGATCGCACCGAAGAGCGACAACAGCATGAACGCTACGACTGATACCGAAATTATGACTGCGCTCATCGCGGCTCAAAAGGGAAAGAACTTTGAAAGTTCTGCGCTAGAAGTTTTGCCATTGCTCAAGGGAGCTTTCTCGCTGGTATTTATGGATGAGCACACCTTGTACGCAGCGCGCGATCGCAACGGTGTTAGACCACTCGTCATTGGCAAACTCGATCATGGTTGGGTTGTTGCATCTGAATCGGCGGCGCTGGATATTGTGGGTGCTGCATTTGTCCGCGAAGTTGAGTGCGGTGAATTCATTGCGATCGACGAGAACGGTCTGCGCTCCACGCACTGGGCTACTCCAGAGCCTAAGGGCTGCATCTTTGAATACGTCTATTTAGCGCGTCCTGATACCTCGATCGCGGGTCGCAACGTTCACACCACTCGCGTTGCTCTAGGTGCTCAACTCGCTAAAGAACATCCGGTTGCAGCTGATCTAGTTATCCCGGTTCCAGAGTCAGGCACGCCAGCCGCGGTTGGTTATGCCCGCGAATCAGGTATTCCGTATGGGGCTGGGCTCGTAAAGAACTCTTATGTAGGTCGCACCTTTATTCAACCGAGCCAGACAATTCGCCAACTGGGCATACGTTTGAAGCTCAATCCCCTCCGTGACGTTATCGAGGGTAAGCGCATCGTTGTCGTCGATGACTCCATTGTTCGTGGCAATACCCAACGCGCTTTGATCCGCATGTTGCGCGAAGCTGGAGCTCTCGAGATCCATGTACGAATCTCATCTCCCCCAGTTAAATGGCCCTGCTATTACGGTATCGATTTTGCCTCACGTGCGGAACTCATTGCCGCGGGCCTTGAGGTAGAAGAGATTCGCCGTTCCATTGGTGCGGATTCTTTGGGTTATGTATCGATGGAGGGTTTAGTCGAAGCAACAACAATTGCTGAATCTAAACTTTGTTCCGCGTGTTTCAATGGCGAGTACCCCATTGATATTCCAACGGATCTATCGGCGGGCAAAAATCTTCTTGAGATTGTGAATCGATACGAATGAGTTCGTATGAAGAGGCTGGGGTAGATATTGAAGCGGGAGATGCAGCAGTTCAATTAATGAAGGCGCATCTTGCTAAAGCAAAACGCAAGGAAGTTATTGGAGATATCGGTGGCTTCGCTGGCCTCTTTGATATCTCTGCCCTTAAGAAATTCAATCGCCCACTTCTTGCAACATCCACCGATGGAGTTGGTACAAAGACCGAGATCGCTCGACTGCTCGGCAAGTACGACACCATCGGCGAAGATCTCGTCGCCATGGTGGTTGACGATTTAGTTGTATGTGGTGCTGAACCACTCTTTATGACCGATTACATCGCTGTCGGAAAAGTTTTCCCAGAGCGCATCGCAGAGATCGTAAAAGGCATCGCCATTGGATGCCAAAAGGCGGGTACCGCACTTGTTGGTGGCGAGACCGCGGAGCATCCTGGACTTCTAGGTGAAGATGAATTTGATATTGCAGGTGCTGCAACAGGCGCAGTCGATCACGAAAATTTGCTTGGCGAACATTTGATCAAGGAGGGTGATGTCATTGTTGCGATGCCTGCTTCGGGGTTGCATGCCAATGGTTACTCCTTAGTGCGCCACATCATCAAGAATCAGAACCTCAATCTTGCTCAGCACCATGACGAATTTGGTAAGACTCTTGGAGAGGTGCTCTTGACCCCAACCGAGATCTACGCCTTGGATTGCCTGGCGCTGCACCGCGGCTTAAAAGAGCAGCTCCATGGATATGCCCACATCACTGGGGGCGGGCTGGCGGCCAATACCGCCCGAGTTATCCCTGACCACCTCAGCGCCACCTTTGATCGGAGTACCTGGGCTCTTCCCGCAGAGATGGCCTATTTGGCCCAGGTCGGAGGGGTCGCCCAACCTGATCTAGAGAAGACCTGGAACTGCGGCATTGGAATGGTCGCAATCGTGGACTCCCTCGCAGCCGATCTAGCCCTGCGGAGCCTGGCAGCTCGCGGCATGAAGGCCTGGTTCTGTGGGAAAATTGAGCGTAGAACCGCCGAAAGTGGTGCCGCATTGGTAGGTAACTACCAAGCGCGATAACCTTCGCACCTGACGAAATTACACACATAAGAATAGATATATAGAAGAAGGAGGTCTCGCTATGGGGCGTGGCCGACAAAAAGCTAAAGCAACCAGAGTTGCACGCGATCTTAAATATTCCGGTCCAGATATGGATCTAGAGCGTCTTGCAAAGGAACTTCACGGTGAGGTGCCAGTAAGCACAACGGTTACCGATGACAGTGATGAAGATCCTTATGCGGATGACAATTACGCCAAGCGCGCGTAATTAATTCATTCGCGCAATAATTCATTACATGCGTCCAACACCCTATGTTGCATCCCTGCGGGTGTACGAACCAATAAGCTCCTTTGAGCCAGCGGATCAGTTGCGCTGGGAGGCGATCCCGATTACCTCCTCGACCGGTTATGACGAGCAGATCCGCGCACTTCGGAGATTAATCTCTGCAGAGCCACCTGCCCTCACCGCAGATGGTGCACACATTCTGGAGTTTGAGGGCAAGCGATATGTGGCACCTTGGAGCACGGCTGCAAGATCATGGGCAGCCCTCGCGACTTTTAAAGAGTCGATGCCGGTAAATGTCGCGCGCTACTTCGTGCCATCAAATGTTGAAGAAGCGATCCTGGTTAATTCAGAGAGCGTTGAAGATAAAGTCCCACACATCTTGACTGAGACCTGGGTGATTCCGCCTCGGTGGTTCTCGCTCTTTGAACCAGAAGAGAGATTACGCGGCCACAATGATGATGGGGCATTCACTGTTTTACGCACCTCTATCTCTAATGCCAAGAAGCGTTGCATGTTCACTCATCAGAGCGTGGTGGGTGCATTTGGAAATGGCCCGATAGAACAAGAGATTGCAGATCTTCTGGAGTGGCTCAATATGTTTCATCCCGAGTCACTTGTGGAGCTCGATTACGGTGGGTTAGCAAATTACTTGGAGCAGACTCTTAAAGAGGATGGCTTTGAAGGACTTGAAGCAGATTCTTCGGTGGAAGATATCCAGCTCTCACTCGGCGGGCTTTCGACAGGCGATGGTGCAAAGGCTGGCCTCGGATACGAGCGATTAATCTCCAGGTGGCGTAAGGTCGCTGCGCTCGAGCAAGCCACATAAACCCAGAAAAATTTTTCCGCAACCCCTTGTCATAACGGTCTGATAACAGGAATACTGCACCCATATCGGTGCGAAATGGACATTTCGCCAAATCACCAA
>DAIOGE010000067.1:0-5106 GCA_036745375.1 Candidatus Nanopelagicaceae bacterium | reverse complement strand
CATGAGGAGAATTCTAGGGGATGCTCATGTAGGCTCATGATTGATATTTATAAAGCGTTGTATCGAACATAGCAGTCGCTGCAACGTCCCTGTAAAGAGTCGGAGCCTTAATACACATGAGTTACGGTCCAGATCAAATCCTTGAAGGCGAAGGCACTAGCGACTACGAAAGATATATTCGCACTTCAGAACTCTTGCGTTTGCAGAAGGGACCCGATGAGTGGGTTCATCGAGACGAGTTGCTCTTTACCGTTGTGCACCAAACTTCGGAATTATGGTTGAAACTTGCCACCTCCGAGATATCGCAAAGTTTGGAGTATTTAGCGGCAAATAACCCCAAGATGGCACTTCGCCTATTCCCACGCATTCTTCTCTGCATTGAGTATTGCCACGAACCATTAGATATGTTGGAACAGATGTCACCGTGGGATTACCAGCAGGTAAGGCGCGCCCTTGGGCATGGTTCTGGTTTTGACTCACCTGGTTTTAATAGTGTGCGAAAGGTGATTCCAGGACTTTGGGAATACTAAAGCCGGATAGGAGTAAAGACAATACATTTAGGACATTTGGGTGCAATTAGGTCTATAAAAGTAGGTCTTGAATCGTAGGTCTTACATAGTGGAACTTATAAGGCCAACTTATCCTCGTGATTATGGAAGCACTTCCAACCACCATTTTCGCGGCGCCAGATAGCGGTATTCCTTATATATTCATCATGAACTCCGCCCTCAGTCCTTACATGTAGTTCATAGCGAGCAATCGCTAGATCCCCATGAATGGTGATGACCGGCTTGATGTTGTCGATTCCCAATAATTTAGGTCCGCTGCCATCAGTTGGCCTGCGATCTCGTAGTTGATTGAGTCCAACCAAGGTATGAACTAGGTCACGTTCCTCGGAATCCCACAGAGTTACATCATCGCTGATGTACGAGTCAGCGAGAGCTCTGTTCTTTGCCATAAATGCATCAAGCATTTTGCGGACATTGCCCCAGATGATCTCGACATCTTGTGCATCGCTGTAACCAGTGATCCTCTCAATATCACTTGAATCTCCGAGTAATTCATAGCGGAGCAAACTGATGGGGAGATTTCCATTTTTCCAGAGGTAGTCATGGAATATCCGAAGTGAGAAGTCAGCGCTCGTGTCACGAGAGGCATCAGCCAACAACCTAATGATCTGAGTCTTACCGATTTGATAGGTCATACCTTGTCCAGGAAATCCCGCGAAGAAGACCGCCTCTTCACGAGCCGTCTCCATATCCATCGGGACCTTATGTGCCAGGAACTCTGCCGCGGTCTCTATATCCATCTGCCCAGTAGCAAGTGAGACATCGATGATTACCCTTAGCGCTCGCAGGCGTGCGTAGTTATACATCAAGGTCTGGGAGTGGGGTTTATCAGCGAAGAGACCCGCTGCCAGCATTAACTCCTCGTTGTAGAAGGCGATGCCTTCGTTGGCGCCTGAGTCATAGAAGTGGCGGCGAATTTCGTTCTCATGGCGCCATGAAAGAGCCAGTTGCTTGTAGTGAGCCCCCTCGTGAACGATGCCTGCCCGCGGATCTTTCGCGTTGGCGGCATAAAAGTAAGGCAGTTGCGGATGTGGCTCGGGCACATAACTAATGCCGTTGATATCCAGTCGTGATGGACCAGTCAGATCATCGCTGACTCCAAGCCAACGAATTGGTTCAAGATACTTTGGTCGAGGTGCATTTAAGTATTCGCCAAGAGTCTCTGGTTGGCTGAGCAAATTCTGCTCCTCAGAGAAGGCTCTCACTTCGCGTTCTAAGCGTGCTTCATCATCACTTTGAGCTTGGGCGGAACTTGGCAACGGAGGCTGTGCCACATTTACATATCGATTATTAGTCACCGTCTCAAGGAAGATGGCTCGCTCAAACTCTAAATGGCCAATATTGATCAGTTCGGTAGGTGTAAGTGGATTGAAGGCAACGTTCTTTAAGAACCATTCAAAGCCACTTAGACCGATCGGCTTGAAATCTGGAAAGGTTGGAAGCGATTCGGTGAGCCAGGTGCGGAACTCGGCAAGTTCATTTCCTGCGCTTGCAAACTCACTCAAAAAGGCTTCGGCCTCATCGGTCGAGATATAGGAGAGCAGATTTTCACCGACGGTATTTAATTGCTCTTGGATATGAGCGAGTTCGGCAATCGATTCTTGCGCTAACTCCTTGTAAGCACTTCCGGCCAGATTGCTTCGGGCGTCAGCGAGAATGGCTGCAAAACTCAGCAATATTCTGCGAACATTCTTAATAGTTATTTCGTTAACTTCTACTGGGGTCAAGTAATCAAAGATAACCCCAACGGTTTGATCAATGTAGAAGCGAGGTTGGCGCCGCCAAATTTCTAAGTAATCCAACTCCCATTTAACGCGTGACAGTGCGGAATGTATTAGGGCTTTATCGATCCACTCGGATGGGGAGTCGGCGGAATGAAGATCCGCACGATTAAAAATTGAGGCTAAGGAACTTTCAAATGCGGCGAGTTCAACTCTGTATCGCTCTACATCACTTGCCGACCATCGCGGAATCCAGTTGTCGGGACGTTCAATGCGGGGAATGTCATCACCGGAGCGGGGCTGTTGCGCCGCTCTCCAACTCCAAAAATCAGCGGAAAGTTCTTGGATAGTAATCGGATCTGACATTGATACTCGTCCTCACTGTTGCGGTTTCAGCTCTGGCAGTAGCCTATCTCCAATGAGTATCCAGTTATTAGGCGGTCTCATTGTCGCTGGATTGGTGGGGCCACTCCTTCGAATCCCAAAGCGGTGGGGAGTGCCAGTAGCCGTTGGTGAGTTACTCATTGGCGCCATCTTGGGAGATAGCGGTTTTAAGAAGATTCCAGTTGCAGATCCCAGCCTAAAATTATTTGCCACAGTTGGCTTCGCCCTCCTCATGTTTGGCGCGGGAAGTCATATCGACTACAGAACTCTTACCAAGAAATCCTTTGAGAAGGCGATCTGGATACTTCTTGCCAATTTTGGATTGGCAGTCGTCGTAGCAGTTGTTATTGATCATTTCGCTCACTTCCACAACTGGAAGTTGCTAGCAGTCATCTCTTTTTCTAGTTCTGCCGCCCTCGTCATTCCGCTCGTCGAGAGTGTGGCTCCCTCGCTCTCACTCAGCATTTTGATCACGCAAGTGACTCTCGCCGATGCCATCGCCTTTGTAGCGTTGCCTTTCTTTACGCAAAAGACGAACCGAGTCGAGGCAACCGTGGGTGCGCTGCTGGTTCTGGCGTTATCAGTTGTGATCTATTTTGCGCTGCGATATGCAAAAGGTAAGGGTTGGCTCGATTTAGCTCATGGGGTCTCCAAATTGGATCACCTGGGTTTAGAGCTCCGCATCAGTTTGGCAACCTTGCTTTTAGTTGCAGCGGTTGCGATTCGCTTCCACGCCTCGGTGATGATCGCGGGCTTCACCTTGGGGGTAGCTTTCGCCAGCATAGGAGTCCCACATCGTTTATCGCGGCAGATATTTGGAGTGAGCGAAGGACTTTTTGCGCCTATTTATTTCGTCTGGTTAGGTGCCTCGATAAATATCCGCCAAACTTTTCACTCCCGCGACACCATCATCTTGGCAATATTGATGTGCTTTGGAGCCTTAATAGCGCACCTACCCTCAGCCCTCTTTGCCCAACCGAAGCGGAATATTTTTCTGGCCAGCGCCCAGTTAGGAATTCCCGCAGCCGCAGTAACTCTCGGGAGTGAAAATCACATTGTCACCGCTGGCCAAGCCGGTGCCATCATGCTGAGCGCCTTAATAACGATCTTATTTACCATCTAAGAAATAATTTCAAGGTGTGATAATTTTCCTCGGTGACTCTCCCACTTAAACAGAGAAAATTCGATTATCTATTTCTCATCTTTTTCTCCTGGGCATTTATAACCTGCATCATCAGCGATGCCATCCCCACTCTAGGTGTCGTTGAATCCCCACATAGTGGAAATATTCTGGCGAGGCTTAATTACTCGTATGCCAGCGTCAATGATCCTCTTTTCTTGCACCCGCCTATTTGGATGAGATTCGTGACGGGACTCTCCGCCTTTGTCTACGCTCCCTTTTATTTGGTTCTGGTGTATTCCATTCTTAAGGGCAAAGAGTGGATTCAGCTCTTTGCAGTTATATATGGAACTCTGATCTCGGGAATTACAGGCGTTGTTGTCTTTGGTGTTGAGTTCTTTGGTGAACCTCAATGGCGAACACCGCACCCTTGGGTCTTTTTGGCATATAACGGACCTTACGTTCTCATACCGTTACTACTAATTATTAGGATGCGTAAGCCACTACCGTTCCGACGAATGTTTTAATTCGATTTAATTAGTAATGTAAATCTCGTTGCCCACCTGCGCTACTTGGTAGCTTTGAAGTGGAGACTGCGCTGGACCATTGACTACAGCGCCTGTCTGGGCATCGAAAACAGATCCATGACAAGGACAGTCAAGCTGCTTGCCTGCTGCTCCAACTGTGCAACCCATATGTGTGCAGACAGTTGAATGAGCCGTAACTACTTTTCCAGAGAGATATAGCGCAATCGATACAGATTGACCCTGCATATTTTTTGCTACGACAATCTTCGATACACCTTCTGATAATTCAGAGATTTGGCCAACGAGATAGCCATTGACCTTTGATGGAGAAGTTGCTGGGGCAGGTGCTGTTCCGCCAGATGCCTTTGAGGGGTGCACTGAAATAGGCGGCTTTGCTGGTACGAGAGCCTGCCACTGCAATTTTCCATTGCTCTTTACGCAGATGTAGTTCTTCCCTTTAGAAATAATTTTTTGGCCGACGCGAGAGCAGATGGCGGTTGGGCCTTGTGCAAAGGCAGTGACCGGAAACTTAGCCATGAGAAGTGCGGTGCCAGAGCCAATAAGCACGCTTCTGCGAGCAGGATTGAATTTTGCCATGCGCAGAAATTACCCGTTGAAGCTAGTCAAAGCAGTATGAAATTGATCTATTTAGCCTGAACAGTGGCTGGGTCTTTTGGCATCTGACAGGCTAGTAGACTCGCGCTCTCGTTGATCGGCACTCCTCGGTCAAGTGCGCCCCGATAGCCCAATGGCAGAGGCAGAGGACTTAAAATCCTCCAAGTGTG
>DAIOGE010000066.1:0-5124 GCA_036745375.1 Candidatus Nanopelagicaceae bacterium | reverse complement strand
TCAATATTGTTTACCAAGTTAACTGGCACATCTTGTTTAGCGCCGGCGGAAACGTCGCCTCGATGATTCTGCTTAAGTTTGGTGAAGCATCTCCGTATGAGATTAAGGCTCTGATGGCCGCAGGTCTGGTGCTCTTTATTCTCACCCTGATCGTCAACTCATTAGCTAACTTGATTGTCTCTCGCACCGGAAAGAGTGGTCGCTAATGTCCACTATCCAAAAGCCAACAACGCCAGCGCCTCGCAAGCCTTGGGCTGCATCTCCAATTGATCGTGCCAAGACCGCAGGAATCATCGCGGGCGCTGCGCTCATCTCATTTGTATTGGTAGCGGTGACACCACTTAAGGGAAAGCTGGCCTACGCCGCTGTCTTCTTTGTTGCTTACCTAATTATTGATTTTGTGGTGAGTTTCGCCAAAGCTGGACGCCCCGCCGCTGTCGATAGTTTGTTCCGCGGACTTGTTACCACAGCGATTGCAATCGCTGTCACGCCGATCGTTAGCATTTTGGTAACGGTCTGGGTTCGCGGACATCATGGACTGCACTGGACACTTTTCACCAAGGATATGCACTCCAACTCATTTACCGATCCAGTTTCGCAAGGCGGACTGCTCCACGCAATCATCGGAACCTTCTTGCTCGTTATTTTTGCAATGATTATCAGCGTTCCTATCGGAATCCTCACCGCTCTCTATCTGACAGAAATTCGCGGACGTTTCACTCGTCCAATTGAATTCCTCGTACAAGCGATGTCTGGTGTTCCATCTATCGTCGCCGGTCTCTTTATCTACGCCGCGATCTTGATTCCTTTCACCAAGACTGTAAATGGAATTCAAGGATCACTCGCCCTTGCAATCTTGATGATCCCTACTGTGGCTCGTACTTCGCAAGAGGTACTCAAGTTGATTCCAAGTGATCTACGCGAGGCTGGTGTGGCTCTGGGCGGTACACAATGGCGCTCTGTCGCTCTTGTGGTTGTCCCAGCAGCACGGAGCGGATTGATTACAGCGATGATCTTGGGTGTTGCTCGCGTAGCGGGAGAAACTGCTCCGATCCTTTTGCTCACAGGTGGAAGCGGTACCAAGAATTTCAACGTCTTTAGCGGCTCGCTGGGCTCGCTACCGAACTATGTCTGGCAGGCATTCGCCGCAGGTACTCCAGAATCCATTACAAGAGCATGGGCTGGCATATTGGTTTTGTTAATAATTGTTGTCATACTTTTCACTGCTGCTCGTGTCCTCGGAAATCGAAAAGTGGGTAAGAAGTAATGACAATTGAGTCCGAAGACAATCAAGGAGACGAGATGGAAGTAAAGTCCTCAAAGGGTTCGCTATCCGATATTTCTGCGGCGCGAATTCAAAAGCAGCCAGGCAACAGCGCTCTTGGCGTTGGACTTGAAGCTCGCGGAGTACATGCTTGGTTCGGTGAGAAGCATGCTCTGGCAAATGTCTCGCTAGATTTCTGGCCAGGCACTGTTACAGCGCTGATCGGTCCATCTGGTTGCGGTAAGTCAACATTCCTTCGCACGCTCAACCGCATGCACGAATTTATCCCGACCGCTGCAATGGCCGGCGAAGTTCTTCTCAACGGTGAAGATATTTATGCACCCGGCGTTGATGTAACAAAGATTCGCCTTAAGGTGGGTATGGTCTTCCAGAAGCCAAATCCATTCCCATCAATGACAATCGCCGAGAACGTGCTAGCTGGTTTGAAGTTGGCTCAACTCAAGGTTGAGAACAAAGATGATTTGCTTGAGGAGTGCCTCGAGCGCGCCGGTCTCTGGTCTGAGGTTAAAGATCGCCTCAACACACACGGTGGAGCGCTCTCTGGCGGACAACAACAACGTCTCTGCATTGCTCGCGCCTTGGCTGTTCGCCCACAAGTTCTATTGATGGATGAACCTTGCTCAGCACTTGATCCAGGATCAACACTTCGTATTGAAGAGACGATCTCTCAGCTTTCATCCAGCGTCACTATCGTGATCGTTACGCACAATATGCAGCAGGCTGCCCGCGTCTCTGATTACACCGCATTCTTCTTATCTGACGGTGGCCCTGGCCAGATGATTGAGGTCGGTTCTACCAACGATATGTTCTCTCGTCCTAAGGATGAGCGAACTGAGAACTATGTCACAGGTCGCTTCGGTTAAGCCATCTATTTAACCTGCTGTTCACCTAGAAAGCCCTCCACGTTAACGCGGGGAGGGCTTTTTGTTTGCCTGAAATCTATAACTTTCCTACCACGACCCTACGACTCGTACAGTTCTTGAAAGGAACTCCATGAAGGTTTCAAAGACAATCAAGATTGCAGCAGCAGCAATTGCTTTTGCCGCATTCGCCGCTCAGAGCGCATTTGCTTCAGGCGTATCAATTCAAGCTGGTGGATCATCATTCGACGCCACCCTTCTTAACACTTGCAAGGTTGCATGGCAGAACAGCACCGGCAACACCTTCACATATAACTCTTCAGATTCAGGAACTGGTCAGAAGAACGAAGATGCAGGCATCTTCGATGCAAACTTCTCTGACTCTGGTTACGTCCCTGCTAAGTCTTCAGTCATCAACATTCCTTTGGTAATGGCTCCAATCGCTGTTATCTACAACCTCCCTGGCTCAAAGGATCTCTACCTTTCAGAGAAGACACTTTCAGATATCTTCGCTGGCAAGGTTACAAAGTGGAACGATTCTGAAATCGCTGCAGATAACAACCAAGTTATTTCTTCTATCGTCTACGCAAAGAACGCTGATGGATCAGTCAAGAAGGATTCAAAGGGTGCTCCAGTAGTACTTCGCACAGTTCAAACACGTCGTTACTACACACTTCCTAACCAGACCATTCACCTTGTAGTTCGCTCTGATGCATCAGGTACAACAAAGAACTTCGTTACCTTGTTCACCAAGACAAACTCAGATGTTTGGACAAAGCCAGCTGATAAGACATTCGCAAACGTCTTCCCAGGACAGATCAATGGTGCAGGAAACATCGGCCGCATCCAGGCTTACTCAGGTTCAACTGGAGTAGCTGCTGGTCTTAACGCAACACCATACTCAATTGGTTATGCCGAAACTTCTTATGCAACAGGCAAGCTACGCACAGCATTCCTCGGAAACGCTAACGGTGACTTCGCTGGCCCAACAGCTGCAAACACCTCAGCATTCGTTGCTGGTGCAACACTTAGCTCAACAGGTCTCTACCAGTTCAACTACAAGACAACAGCTCCAGGTGCATACATCCTCGGAATTGTTTCTTACGCACTGGTTGACACCGCTAAGACAGGTGCAAACGCTGCAGCAATGACAAGCTTCCTGAAGTATGTTGCTTCACCAGCTTGCGCTAACTCAGTATCAAGCTACGCAGCAGAGAGCGGCCCTGTCGCTGACTACGTAAACAGCTTGTTGGCAAAGCTTCCAACAAACTAATCGCAGTAACGCTGTAAACGCTTAAGAAGCCCGGCCATCCTGAGGGGTATGGCCGGGCTTTTGCGCGCCCGAGTAACGCTGTAGCCTTTTTTGGTATTAATCCTTTACACCCCCATAGGGGGTGTGTATGATTACTACCATGAAACAAACGGAAAAAAGCGCAAGGAGAGATCCTCTGGAGCTATTGGAGTCCCTTCCGCCTATATTCACGACGGCAGATGCTCTCGCAGCTGGCATACCCAACACAACATTCCACCGTCTTGTTCGAGATGGGAAAGTCCAAAATATTGCCTGGGGTATGTATATGAGCGCCATTGAGAGGTCGATTGATCTTGAGTTAGCAGAAATCGTTTCACGCAGACCTTGGGCAACAATCTGCTTGAGTTCCGCGCTTGTCGAACATGGTCTTTCTGATGCAATTCCCGCTAAATTGGATCTAGCGATACCAAGAGGACAGTGGAAGCCCGAGATTGGTCCGACTATAAAGTGGCACAGTTTTGACCCAAAGTTTTTTGAATTTGAGAGACAGTTTCGACCCATTGATGGGTCAAATTTGTTAATCGGCATTTACAGCGCACCAAGAACTTTGGCTGATTTAGCCAGACATCCAAAATTCGATAAAACCGAACTGGTTGAAGGAATACGTCGCTGGCTTCGCATACGCGAAAATCATCCTTCAAAGCTTATTGAGATAGCAAAAAAAATGCCGGGTTCGATCGAACGTATTCAAGAGATCCTGGAAATAATTTTGTGAGTTCTGGAGATGATGTTTATAGAAATTTACAAAGGTTAGCGAGAGAAACAGAACGTCCGACTCAAGAAGTTATGACGTTGTATATTTTGGAAGGATTCTTGCTTCGGCTTTCGTCGAGTCAATTCAAATCACAATTGATTCTCAAAGGAGGGGCGTTGCTCGCTGCCCTTGATGCAAGGAGGCCAACGAGAGACATTGATTTTGCAGGGTCCGATGTGAGCAATTCAGAAGATAATATTAAAGAGATATGTGCAGCTATTGCCGCTATACCTCAAGATGACGGTATAGCGTTTAACTCCTCCGACCTGATTTCCGAAGTGATTCGGGATGATGACGAATATTCAGGGGTTAGAGTAACTTTGAAAGCGACTCTAGCGACCGCAAAAATAACCTTTCATGTGGATGTAAGCGTTGGGGATCCAGTAGTTCCCGGTGCGGAGACAATCAAATTTCCAAGAATCTTGGGAATTTTAGATCCGATAGATCTATTTGGTTATCCCATAAATATGGTCTTGGCTGAAAAAATAGTGACCGCCATTCAACGAGGCAATGCATCAACTCGTTTCAGAGACTTTGGAGACATCTATATTTTAAGTCGATTACACCCTGAAGACAGCGAAGAACTAAGGACATCGTTACAAGCAGTTTTGGCTCACAGAAGTGTTTCAGTAAAACGGCTTTCTGAAGTTCTTGAGGGATATGAAGAAGTAGCGGGGCCGAAGTATCTTAACTGGCGAAATAAGTATGAACGTTGGGATCTTCCAGAATTGATGTCCGATTTACTTTCACAGGTCTACAAGTTTATTGACCCAATTCTCGAGCCAACCGATTCGGGTATTGCAATCTGGGATCCAAAAAACGGACAGTGGGACCGGCAAAATTTGTAGCCAATGAGTGGCGCGCCTGGCAGGAATCGAACCTGCGACAACTCGCTTAGAAGGCGAGTGCTCTA
>DAIOGE010000065.1:2153-5143 GCA_036745375.1 Candidatus Nanopelagicaceae bacterium | reverse complement strand
GGATCTGCCGCTCCATGTGTCTTACCAAATGTATGTCCACCTGCAATCAATGCAACTGTCTCTTCGTCGTTCATCGCCATGCGGGCAAAGGTCTCGCGAATATCGCGGGCAGAGAGCAATGGATCAGGATTTCCATTAGGTCCTTCTGGGTTAACGTAGATCAATCCCATCTGCACTGCGGCTAAAGGATTTTCTAATTCACGGTCGCCCGTGTAACGGTTATCGGCTAACCACTCCGCCTCTTTACCCCAGTAAGTCTCGTCAGGCTCCCAGACGTCGACACGTCCTCCACCAAATCCAAATGTCTTAAAGCCCATAGATTCAAGGGCGACATTTCCAGTCAGAATAAGTAGATCTGCCCACGAGATCTGCTTGCCATATTTCTGCTTGACCGGCCAGAGAAGTCTGCGCGCCTTATCAAGGTTGACATTGTCGGGCCAGCTATTGAGAGGTGCGAATCGCTGCATTCCGGCTCCACCACCACCGCGACCATCAAAGGTGCGATATGTGCCGGCGCTATGCCAAGCCATGCGAATAAAGAAAGGTCCGTAGTGTCCGTAATCGGCCGGCCACCACTCCTGCGAGTCTGTCATTAGTGCTCGTAGATCTGCTTGAAGCGCTTCTAAATCTAATTTCGCAAACTCCGTTGCGTAATCAAAGTCTGATCCCATTGGATCTGCCTGCGGTGAGTTTTGCTGAAGTACCTTCAGGTTCAGCTGGTTTGGCCACCAGTCTTGGTTGAAAGTTCCTTCGCTGGCTAATTTGCTACCTGTGTATGGGCATTTGTTTTCGCTGCTCGACTTGTCGCTACTCATCGCTTCTCCTATTGATTACCGCTTGCTGGTCGCTAACTGGATAAAAGACTGGTTTGTGGAGTCGTGTGAATGACCGACCAGTATCTTGTTAAGCGTAACCAACCTAGGTGAACAGCGCCTGACGTTCCTCTGACTTTGTTTAGGCGACCAATTGATGCTCACTCATGAGAGCGCGACGTTCGTCACAGCACGCGTAGGGTTCATTGGCCTCTTCACGGGCCTCGTGTTCACTATGTGCTGAAAGTGCGGCAAAGAGAACGGTTCCAAACATCAAGATTGGAAAGGCTGCAAGTAGTGCGATCATCAGAATTACTCCTATCAAAACCCACCCTATGTGGGAACTGGGGAGATCTTTTAGCCAGAACCTGAACCGAACCTGCAATACCGGTCAGTTGAAAGTGGGAGTTTTATGAGAGGTGGCTGAATAAAAAAACCCACCCTCCCCATGAGAGTGGGGAGGGTGGGTCCGGACTTACCCCCGACAGGTAAGTATCCGATTAGTAAAGCTTTTAAGGCTTAACTGGAGGAGTTGGCTTAGGTGCAACCGTTGGTAGTGGCAGCTTTGTTGGAATTGTTGGGAGGGCTGCAATTGCGGCGGCACGAGCATTTGTCGCTGCGGCAACGGCGGCTACACGGGCGTTCAGTGCAACTTGGCGGGCAGCGGCGGTAGGTGAACCGGCAGTTGCAGTTGTATAGGCTGCTCTTGCTGCCGCTACGGCGCTATTGAAGGTTGCATCGATCTGCTTAAGCGAAGCCCTATTGGCAGCTACTGCGGCGCGATATGCAGCCAACGAGGTTTTGTAGGCGGCACGATCAGCATTGCGGGTATCTTGCCAAGCTTTAAGTGCAACGCGATAGGCAGCCAAAGCCGTCTTGTAGGCAGCGATCTGATCTGCGGTTGGCTTTGCAGTTGTCGTAACTGGTGAAGGGGTAGGTGTTGCCGCAGCAAATGCTGCAGTTGGAGAGAGCAACATTGCGGCGCCAAGCGCACCGGCGACTAGTTGATTTCTACGATTACGCTTCATTTTTAATCCTTATGTCGAGACCTGGTGTTCAAATGAACACTGGGATGGTTTGTTCCCATGGCATAAGCATCAACTCCGACTTTGTGAGATCCATGTGAAAACCTTGTCAGCCCCTTGCGGGTCAGAACGTGAGAGTTAGGCTTCCTTAACATGAACCAGGCTCAGATTTTGGTAGTCGATGATGATCCTGGCGTGCGCGAACTGGTGGGGGATGTCCTCGAACTTGAAGGCTATGAGGTAACCATCGCAGTGGACGGCCTGGATGCTCTTTCGCACATAAGGAAGAGGAAGTTCGACTTGTACGTCCTGGATTTAAATATGCCCAAAATTGATGGGCTGGTGCTTCTTGAGAAGGTCCGAGCCGCGGGGGATTCAACTCCTGCCTTACTTCTGAGCGCTAGGCGTGAGAAAGATGATGTTCATACCGGCTTTAGGACCGGCGCGGATGATTACGTGACCAAACCTTTTAGCATCGAGGAGTTAGCACTTCGGGTCGAGGCGATTCTTCGCCGCACGCGCAATGAACAGAGTGCAAATGTTGTGAGATGCGGTCCTATATCGATAGATCTAGATCAGCACCTTGTGAAGTTTGAAGACTCAATCATTGAACTTTCGCCTACTGAGTACAACCTGTTGCAATATCTCATTGAACGGAAAAACAAGGTTGTGCGCAAAGACGCCTTGCTCAACGCCATCTGGGGAATTGACTTTGAGAACAACTCAACAGTTGTTGAAACATATATCTCGTATCTGCGCAAGAAGCTACATCGAGATGGCTTCGAAGGAATTAAGACAGTAAGAGGTGTTGGCTTTCAGATTGTCGAAAGAGCATGAAATTAGTTGCTCGAGTTACTTTGGCAATCTTTCTTCTTTTAACAATCTCTTCTGCAGCGATCGGTTACTTTGCAATATCTAAATATCAATCAAGTCAGATTAATTTAGTAGATGACTCCCTTAACTCTAAGATTAAAGCTTTAGAGAGCACGAAAGAGGATCCATTAACTGTCGCTCAATATCTAGCTCAGGTTTCGGCGATTCCAGTTTCGGTGGAGTATGTGAGCGATAGCGGTACAGTCACAGTTCTAACGGTTATTGGTCCAAATATTCCTTCACTTCCCCCAGCGTCATTGTTATCTCAGTCTCGGCACAC
>DAIOGE010000065.1:0-2053 GCA_036745375.1 Candidatus Nanopelagicaceae bacterium | reverse complement strand
GAGATTTTCCGGATGGAGTCGATCATCAACGATCTTCTCTTCCTGGCTGAAGTAGGCGAGAGCGCCAGCGATGAGCGCATACCCGTCAATGTGACGGCGATTCTTAACGATCATATTGAGGTTATGCGAGCCCTATCCCCGTTGCGGGAGATCTCTGTGGACCTACCAACCGAGATCTATTATCAGGCAGATCCTAAGTTGATCGATCGAATGATCGGCAATATTTTCTCTAATATTAGGCGCCACACTCCCGAGAGCGCTCCCGTCAATGTCTCGCTTCAACAAGCAGAGGGGTCTCTAAGCCTCATTGTAGAAGATGGTGGGCCGGGGCTAAGTGAGTATCCAGAGAAGGCGCGAGCAATCAAGAGATTTGCAACTCAACGTTCACCCGAAGGCGGGGGAAGTGGACTTGGACTTAGTATTTTAAATAGTGTGGTTGAGCGCTATCACGGTTCATTGCAACTTTCACCCGGCTCCCTTGGTGGGTTGCAAGTGAAGATCACACTTCCTTTATGAAGGTGGTGAGCGTAACTACAACACCGTGAACAAAAATTAGTTTCACTCTGCGATACTTCGCACATGTTTAGATCGAAACTTCCGCACATGCTTTGTGCGAAATGTGGTTCCAAGGTCGCGCGCGATGCTTACTACTGCAAGGCTTGTGGTGAAGTGGTTGATGCCGTGATGGCTCCAGGTCTAAAAATTGAAGACACGCGTTTTTCTAGCAGAGTTAAATATGCGCTGCAAAGACACCTGATACGAAACTTGGTGTGGGGAGTTCTCCTCATACTATTTGCGGCTGGTTTCCTCAAATTTGGTTTAAATAGTTTTCATGCTCTTCGAGATAATGGCTCCAGCAAAATTTTTGAATTAAACGTTGTGCATCCGCCAGATCCGATGACCTGCAAAGGAACCATCTGCCATATCCTTATTGATATTCGTAACAAGACTGGTGATACGCAATCAATCAATGCGGTGCCATACATGGTGACAAAGAGTGGTCGGGCATATGCGCCAGGCAACCCAGCCATACTCGGTAACGGTCCTTCGTACTGTGAACAGCACCTTTCGCTGACATTCAAGCCCCACCAGGTAATTCAATATTTAGGACTATGTGCAGAGGGAATCCCCGCCGGAACAGAGGTCGACACCGTAGAGCTGCGGAACTCTAGTGGCGAGTTAGTGGTTTCTGGGGTATTCAAGGCCATTTCCCGCTAAACGTTATGTGCTCGTTATGCGATCTGGAAGACCGTGGCGGATCGGACTTTAGTTATCTCTTTGTTATCAAAATTTCCTTGTAAAACCCCCTCGCCGGGGTTAGGTTCTGCTTGTCTCCCCTGTGCAGGTGGGGTCGTTTTTCAATAACTTCTGCTGAAGAGAATAGGAAAAACATGAAAGAAATAATCACCGAGAACGAGGTTTCACGTCGTTCCGTACTCAAGGGTGCCGCTGCTGGTGCCGCTGCGTTAGCCGCAGGCGGCGTTGGAGCTTCAACTCTTGGAGCATCAGCCGCAAGCGCAGATGCAGTAACAGTTAGCTTCGGTTCGAACAACTCGAACCCTCCAGGACCTGAAGAAGATGCTGCCTGGGTTGCTGCTGCTAAGTCAGAAGGCATCAACGTTCAGCTGAACGTTGTCGATCACAACACCTTCCAAAATCAGATCAACTCTTACCTCCAAGGAACCCCAGATAACGTCTTCGACTGGTTCGCTGGATACCGCATGCAGTTCTTCGCTCAGAAGGGTCTCTTGACCCCAATTGATGATCTTTGGAAGTCAATTGGTAAGAACTACACAGCCGGTTTCGCTGGCGCTTCAACTGGCCTCGATGGCAAGAAGTATCTTGTTCCAACAGACTGGTATCCATGGGCTATCCACTACCGCAAGTCGGTATGGAAGGCTGCTGGAGTTAACCCAGCATCAATCAAGACAATGGCAGACCTCGTCAACGCTTGCAAGACCTTCAAGAGCAAGGGACTTATCCCAATTGCACAGGCTGACAAGGGTGGCTGGGAAGCAATGGGTGTCTTCGACATCATCAACATGCGTACCAA
>DAIOGE010000064.1:0-5176 GCA_036745375.1 Candidatus Nanopelagicaceae bacterium | reverse complement strand
ATGGAGTAAAGACTGGGCGAGCGGTTAGCGTTCCCGTGCATCACGACATTAAAGCGATTCTCTTCATCCCAGAGAACAGCCTTGCCACTACCAAGGCTCGCAAACTTTTGCCGGAGACAATTCCGCATCGTGATGCGGTTATTAACTCAGCACATGCAGCTCTGCTTCCCATTGCCCTCTCTACCCGCCCTGACCTACTCCTCACAGCTACCGAGGATTTCTTACATCAGAGTTATCGGCGCGAGGCATTTCCACACTCTATGGAGCTGGTCGACACCCTCCGCGCTGCTGGCCATGCCGCGACAATTTCTGGTGCGGGTCCCTCAGTCTTGGTCCTCCATACTGGTGGCGAAGGCGAAAGCGCAGCTATTAAGGAGAAATCCGGTGCCAGGTTCGTGGCCACTGAACTGGCCATTTCACGCTCAGGAGTCCAGTAAATACCTCTAAAAGCGCCTCAGATCCTCATCTTGCGCCTTTTCAAGTTTGGTAACGCGCTTGGCTGTGATACTTTTGGGCTATCGAAAAAGGCCGCGCAAGTTCGGCGGACATTATCCGATAAGCGAAAATAAATAATTCGCAAAAAATCTTATCTCTGAACTTCCTTGATTTGCTTGAGGTTGATCAACAAGGACTCCACACGGGAGTGCTGCGTAAAGATAAGTAAAACAACAGAAAACGGAACTCAATAACACTAATGAGCGAAACAACAACTAAAGAGCGCCCAGCAAAAGCTGCCGGCGAACTTTCCGCAATGCTTCTGCCAGAACTCAAGAAAGTTGCTGGCCAACTAGGCATTGAAGGCGCCACCAAGATGAGCAAGGCCGATCTGATTCAATCGATCGCAGACCTGCAGGCAGCCAATCGGGAAGCGGCTAAGGCCGAACGCGAAGCCCGTCGCCTAGAGCGACAAGAGGCACGCAACAAAAAGAACAAGACCCCAAAGAATTCAGCGCCTAAGAACTCCGATGAAGGCGATGAGAGCGATGACTCAGATGAGTCCGATGCACCTGAGCAAGAATCAGGCGCAGGAAGCGAGAGCTCTGAATCGCAACGTCGTGACTTCAACGAGCGCAACGGTAATAACAACGACCGTGGAAACCGCAACGATCGCAATGATCGTGGCAATCGTCGCGATCGCAACGACCGCAATAGATTCCGCGATCGCAACGAGCGTCAAGAGCGTGAAATTCAACTTTCAGAAGACGATGTATTGGTACCTGTCGGAGGGCTGCTAGACATCCTCGACTCTTACGCATTTATTCGCACACAGGGATATCTCGCTGGACCAAATGATGTCTACGTATCCTTGCAACAGATCCGTCGCTACGGATTGCGCAAGGGCGATGTCATTACCGGCCAAGTCCGCCAACCACGAGAGGGTGAGCGCAAAGAGAAGTTCAATGCCCTTGTCCGTCTAGACACAGTCAACGGGCTAGAGCCAGAGGCGGCGCGCGATCGCGTTGATTTCGCCAAGCTCGTTCCTCTCTACCCACAAGAGCGCTTGCGCCTTGAGACCGAGCCCAACATCTTGACCACCCGCGTAATTGATCTGGTTGCACCTATCGGTAAGGGCCAACGTGGTTTGATCGTCTCACCACCTAAGGCTGGTAAGACCATGGTCTTACAGGCAATTGCTAATGCAATTACTACAAACAATCCTGAGGTTCACCTCATGGTCGTTCTCGTCGATGAGCGTCCAGAAGAAGTGACGGATATGCAGCGCAGCGTTAAGGGTGAAGTTATTGCTTCCACCTTTGATCGCCCTGCTGACGATCACACCAGTGTCGCTGAACTCGCTATCGAGCGGGCCAAGCGCCTCGTGGAAATGGGTCACGACGTAGTAGTACTTCTCGACTCGATCACCCGATTGGGTCGCGCATACAACATCGCAGCACCTGCCTCAGGTCGAATCCTTTCCGGCGGTGTCGATTCTGCAGCGCTTTATCCTCCAAAGAAATTCTTCGGTGCAGCCCGCAATATTGAGAACGGCGGATCACTCACAATTCTGGCGACCGCTCTCGTTGAGACAGGTTCCAAGATGGATGAAGTTATCTTCGAAGAGTTCAAGGGCACCGGAAATATGGAGCTCAAACTCGATCGTCGCTTTGCAGATAAGCGCATCTTCCCAGCGGTAGATGTCGATGCATCCGGAACTCGTAAAGAAGAGATCTTGATGGGCAAGGAAGAGTTGAACATCGTCTGGCGCTTGCGTCGCGTGCTTCACGCGCTCGAATCGCAACAGGCTCTTGAGCTTCTTCTCGACAAGATGAAGGGCACCAAGTCCAACGTGGAGTTCTTGATTCAAATTCAGAAGACCACAATTAGCGACAACGAAAGTTCTGGATCTTCCTCCGTCAACGGAAACTAGAACGTATAAAAATCCCGAAGCCTCTCGCTAGGTGAACTTCTCGTAATAACCTTTACGAATTGTTCCGGCAGTTAATCGTTGCTTTTATTGATTTCATTGGTCGCTTGAGGTCAAACCAGGCACCTCTAGTAAACGTGATTGCCACCTTTAAATTCATTGAGTTCTGTCAGAGTGAATGAGTAGCCTTCTTGCATGGCAGAGATCAGTTACCCTCAAAGTATCGGCACTGAACGTGAATTGCTTGATGCGCATCTGGAATTCGCCCGCGAGATGGTTATTCAATCCATTGAGGGGATAAGTAAGGAAGATGGCGTTAAGCGACTTGGTCCTAGCGCCACCTCGCTTCTGGGAGTTCTGCGCCATTTGACCGAAGTCCAATATTGGTGGTTTCAAGATCGCTTCGCTGGAATCCCATACACCGATTCACGATCGAGTGAAGAGGATCGTGATGGGGAGTTCAAGATTCGCGAAGAGGACACCGTTGAATCGCTCATCGCTGGTTTTAATGAAGCGTGCGAGAACTCGCGTCGTATTGTTAAAGATCGATCTCTCGATGATCTAGCGGCGCACGCTAGGCCACGTGATAACAAGCAACCGAGCTTGCGTTGGGTCTATTTACATATGATCGACGAACTTGCCAGGCACAGTGGCCATCTGCAGATTTATCGCGAAATTCTTGATGCTGCCAACGAGGCCAACTCTGCCAATTAGCGGGTTATTTAGCGGGCTTAGAGCCGATCGTTAAAGGCCGCAGAGTCTCTGCGAAGAAATCATTACCTTTGTCATCGACAACGATAAAGGCAGGGAAGTTTTCGACCTCGATCTTCCAAACCGCCTCCATTCCCAATTCTGCGTAATCAAGAACTTCAACCTTGCGGATGCAATCAAGCGCTAAACGCGCAGCGGGTCCACCTATCGAACCAAGATAGAAACCACCGTGCTTCTTGCAGGCGTCGGTAACTTGCTTGGAACGATTGCCCTTAGCGAGCATGATCATCGACCCACCGGCAGATTGGAACTGTTCAACATAAGAGTCCATGCGACCCGCAGTAGTCGGTCCGAACGAACCGGAGGCATATCCCTCTGGTGTCTTCGCAGGTCCTGCGTAATAGACCGCATGATCCTTAAAGTATTGGGGTAGTGGCTGACCTGAATCCAACAACTCCTTGAGCTTGGCGTGGGCAATATCGCGCGCCACGATCAACGTTCCATTCAATGAGAGTCGAGTCTTTATCGGATACTGCGAAAGCGTATTAAGTACATCGCTCATTGGCTGGTTGAGATCCACTGCGACCGCATCCCCACCTAAATGTTCATCTGTTGTCTCAGGTAAGAAATGAGCCGGCTCGCGCTCTAATTTTTCTAGGAAGACGCCATCTTTGGTGATCTTGCCCTTGGCTTGGCGATCTGCAGAACATGAGACGGCAATCGCAATCGGTAGCGATGCACCGTGACGAGGCAAACGCACTACTCGAACATCGTGGCAGAAATATTTGCCACCAAATTGCGCACCGATACCAAGGGTGCGAGTGAGTTCTAGAACTTTCTCCTCTAATTCAATATCTCTAAATGCGTGCCCGGTCTTGGCATCGCCGGCCAATGGAAGTGAGTCAAGGTATTTGGTGCTGGCGAGCTTTGCTGTCTTAACCGTGTGCTCAGCGCTGGTTCCACCAATGACAATTGCCAGGTGATATGGAGGACATGCTGCTGTTCCGATGGAGCGCAACTTCTCATCAAGCCAATTCATAAATGACTTTGGATTAAGTACTGCCTTGGTCTCTTGATACAAGAACGACTTATTTGCGCTCCCGCCACCTTTGGCGATGAACAAGAAGTTGTACTCGTTTGGATGATCAGAATCAGAATAAATTTCCACTTGAGCAGGCAGGTTGTTACCCGTGTTCTTCTCTTCCCACGTTGTAACCGGTGCCATCTGCGAGTAGCGAAGATTAAGTTTTGTGTAAGCATCATAAACACCACGAGAGATTGAGATCTCATCTTTTTCGGTGGTGAGAGTGTGTTGACCTTTTTTCCCCATCACGATCGCAGTACCTGTGTCCTGACACATCGGCAGTACACCGCCCGCTGCAATGTTGGCATTCTTCAATAAATCTAGGGCGACGAAGCGATCATTTGCGGAAGCCTCAGCATCGTCGAGAATGTTCTTGAGTTGTTGCAAGTGTGCACTGCGAAGATAGTGCGAAATATCGTGGATAGCCTCAGAGGTGAGGGTTGTGATGGCTTCGGGGGAGACCTGCAAAAATTCCATGCCTTGCGCCGTGAAGGTAGAGACACCCTTGGTTGTGACTAAGCGATATTCGGTCTCATCGGGGCCGATTGGCAATAAATCCTCGTAATTAAACTCAGGCATACCTGTAATCATACTTTTAGATACGATTCGGGCATGACGAAGAAGGTCTTGTTAGCTGCGCCACGCGGGTACTGCGCAGGCGTAGATCGAGCGGTAATCACCGTTGAAAAGGCGCTTGATCTCTATGGTGCGCCGGTCTATGTGCGCAAAGAGATCGTTCATAACAAGCATGTGGTCTCAACCCTTGAGGCACGCGGGGCGATCTTCGTCTCCGAGACAGATCAGGTTCCTGAAGGCGCGCTCGTAATTTTCTCCGCGCACGGCGTCTCTCCTGCGGTTCACCAAGCCGCCGCGGCTCGTAACCTCAAGACGATCGATGCAACCTGTCCACTTGTCACCAAGGTACATCACGAGGTTAAGCGCTTTGCCAGCGAGGATTACGACATTCTCTTGATCGGTCACCATGGCCATGAGGAAGTTGAAGGAACATCGGGCGA
>DAIOGE010000063.1:0-5181 GCA_036745375.1 Candidatus Nanopelagicaceae bacterium | reverse complement strand
GCCCATGCGCCAGAGACGCTGTTGACCGCAAACCAACCGATACCGGCAGCGCCAGCATTCGCGATGGAGGGAAGAATGTTTCCGAGTTTGCCGAAAGCGGAGCGACTGACGACCATCTGTGGCACACCGTAGCGAGGGCCATCTTGGGTCAGAATAAATTGTGCGGTTGCTCCGAGGGCATTTCCGATCACGATCGCCAAAACGGATTGTGCAAAACTCAACCCAAATACAGCAACTGCGAGAACTCCAACGAACATGGTGGCGAATTCAAGATTTGGGCTCATCCAGGTTGCAAAGAGGTTTCGTGCCTTTCCGTGACGCTCGGAATCGGCAATTGCTTCGATTCCGCCTGGCTCCAGCGCGAGGACCTTGTCCCCGTACTCGCCTTCACGAATTTCTAAATTAGACATGAGTCATCTCTCCTAATTTTGTTATCGGGGGTGTTTGCGACCCCGTATGAAATGACGGCTCATAGACCGAGGGAATGGCGAAACCGTATAGGGAAATGCGGCCGATGTTAAGCCCACACTCAGGTTAATTTCACCTAAAGTTAGCCTCCACAGGGCGAAATGGGGAGATTATGGACGACCGCGAACTACTCGAATATGCCATTGCAGCCGCGCGCCAAGGGGCCTCAGAGGGTGGTGTTCCGATTGGTGGGGCACTAGTAGTAGACGGCAAACTCCTCGGGGTTGGCTACAACAAGCGAGTCCAAATGGGTAGCGCCATCCGCCATGGAGAGACCGATTGCCTTGAGAATATTGGCCGCCTACCCGCCGGTGTCTATGCCAAGGCCACCATGTATACAACCCTCTCCCCTTGCCACATGTGCAGCGGTGCAATTCTGCTCTATGGGATACCCCGAGTTGTCTTGGGAGAGAACGAGACATTTATGGGAGCCGAGGATCTTCTCCGCTCGCATGGGGTAGAGGTCATCAACCTCAACTCTCAAGAGTGCAAGGATTTGATGGCAAAATTCATCGCGGAGAAACCAGATGTCTGGAATGAAGATATCGGTGAAGAGTAAGTTTGCAGATTATGCACACCGTCTGGAGCCAATGGCCAGAGCTTAAGGTACCCGCAGGTTTTCAAAAGTTATCTCCCCTAGATTTCCCACTTGAAGGTTCAGATCTCTCGCAAATCACAATCTATGTACAGCCTTACATGACGGGTATCGAGACGCTAGAGCCCGTGCGTGCGATGACCAATTTACAAATTCTTCAAGTGCCTAACGCTGGTTATGACGCAGCGGTTCCTTATGTTCGAGAGGGCATCACCTTGTGTAACGCACAGGGCGTGCACAACGCTTCCACGGCAGAGTTGGCGGTGGGACTCGCTATTGCGATGCGACGTGGCATTCCGCATTTTGTACGTGAACAAGATCAGGGCTTGTGGAGTCATGAACGGATGGGTTCACTCAACGATAGTTCTATCGCAGTTATTGGTGCAGGTTCAATCGGTCAGACTCTGGTCTCCTACCTCAAGCCTTATGAAGTCGAGATCACGACCTTCTCCCGGAGCGGAAGTAATGGGAGTCAGCTCATGACTCAACTTGATGAACTACTTCCCACATTCGACATAATTTTCTTGATCCTTCCCTTAAATGCCGAGAGCAAGCATCTTTTTGACGCTAGAAGGTTAGCGCTCATGAAAGATGGAGCAACACTCATCAACGTCGCTCGCGGCCCCGTTGTTGATACTGATGCACTTGTAGCGGAACTTAATTCCGGTCGAATCAGTGCAGCTCTCGATGTAACAGATCCAGAGCCACTACCTCAAGATCATCCACTCTGGAGAGCAACTAATGTACTTATAACTCCCCATGTTGGAGGAGACTCTGCTGCCTTCGAAAAGCGAGGGAAGCGTTTTATAGAGGCACAATTGCTACGCATTGCTGAAGGATTGCCGCCACTTAATATTATTGAACTCTAATAACCATTAAAGATCTAAGTGTCTCTGCATCTCTGCAGCTATGACTTCCTCACCTGGAATTCCTGAGGTAAATAAATCTTCCACGATCCGCTCACGTTCCTCGTGTGATTTATTCTGACTAATCTTGGATTTCGCCTCCACCTTAGTAACGTGCAAGATGACGGCAACAATTCCCTTTAATTGCAACTCAAAGTAATGCGGATCTGATTCGGAAGCGAGCCAGGGATCTTCGCGTTGTGATTCATGAAGTGAAGTTAAGTCCGTAACGATCTGACGCAATAACTCCACATCTTCGCTGACTTCAACTGTTCCACTTAAATGAACCGACTGATAATTCCAGGTAGGAACAACTTTATGATCGGTCTGCTTATTTAAGTAATTGGAGGGCGATATATATGCCTGCGCTCCATGCAATATCGCTAGACCTTGAGTGCCGGGTTGGATCGACCGCCACTGCTCGTTACCTCGAGCCATATGCATGACGACTCGTCCATAATTGTTTTCAGTTGGATTTGCATCGACCCACACCATCGGCATAAGCGTCGCTATAGGCAACCCATCAGGATTAACCGTGACAAGATCTGCAGCACGTACTGAGCTAACGAAGCGCTGAATCTCTTCCCAGTCCTCGACCAGGTTGATTTTCGGGATGTACATGCGATGAGTCTAAATCAGGCGGTCTCTTCTACAAACTGCCAATCTGTCACATAGTGGTTGAGTGGCGCCCAGCGCAGCGTGCCTGTTCCAACCGCCATAAAACTTGTAAGTTTCACAGTGCGCCTCTGCCCCGCGCTTAAGTAGAAAGATTTGGTTCCATCATCAAATTGAACAGGCCGGATCAAAGCATCTTCACCATCTAAAATCCCAAAGTCGCGGATATCGATCAAGGTTCTTCCGGTCTTTTGAATGAAGGTGAAGATAAAGGTTCCGGGCAAGGCATCCGCTGAAATCTGAGGAATGGTGGGTCCGTTCAAGAGAACCTGCGTCATCCCGGTACGAAGTGTTACATCCACAGTATCTCCAGGAATCGCCAACTGCGGATGTAGTTGCGAGGCCTGCAGCACCTGATGGATTTTTGAGGGTGAGCTCTTTGTAGAAACGGCACTTGTAGAAACGACATTCGTAGAAACGGCGAAGGCGCCGACCGGAGTAATAACTCCGGCCAGCGCAATCGCTGTTAGCGCCGTTAGAAGGTAACGGAACTTACTTGTTATTGAATACATCGCTTCCAAAGGCCTTGAGACCAGGTTGTGCGGCGAAGCCGAGGTGGCCCTTGCCATCCAAACCAGGAGATGCCTTGGCTACCGCGAAGAGATCTTCGAGGGAGCGCAAGAAGCTGTAGTGATTGTAGAAGGTGGCATCTGTAGTTCCTGGCTTGTTGAACTTAGAGATCAAGACCATTCCTACATCTCCTCCACCAAGAGTTGCATGCGTTGCATCAAACATTGGGTCTGTTGCTGCAGTGCGAGCTCCGAGGGTGATTCCACTCACTGGACCGGTTGGTGCAGTTGGCTTTCCATTGACGAGCAATTGGAAAGAACCAGTAACTACGCAAGAGTTTGGACAGGTAGATGTACTTGTCTTTGGCAGAGATGCCCAACTTGGAAGATCGTAAACAGTTCCGACAGTCGCACCATCTGGAATGTTGGTACCAGTTACGGTGCGACCTTCATCGTAAGCCTGAATCGAGTTGTCAGAGATGTACGAGGAGCTTCCATCTGCTGATGCAGTTGCATCGGTACGCGCTCCAGGAATTGGAGAAGCGCCGCCCATGACGATTCCAGGAATAGTGGAGTCACGGTCGACGAATGCGTTATCGCCAGGTCCTGGGTACAACTGATTGCCAGATGCATCGGTCTTGACGATGGCATTCGGTCCAGTTGGCTCAGTATTTACATTCACTCCATTGATGTTCTCACCTGCAGAGTCAGCTGCAAGAGAGGCAGCAACCGAGACGTGGGTAGGTGCATTCTGGAAGCTGTTACCGGTAAAGGTATAAGCAGGGAAGCCTTCATCGAATGAGACGATGATCAAGCCATTGTCCTTGAATGCAGGTGAGGCCTGGATTTCAGGGATGATGTGCTCGAGGAAGAGATCTCCTGCATAGAGGCCGCCGGTGTAGTTAAGCGGAGCAGCAGGTGTATTTGGATCGATCCAACCACCTGAGAGGTTGTTGCCATAGCAGACAGCATCATGAGCATCTGAGCAGTTATTAGGTGAGATCCAAGAGAAAGCAGGTGTTGTGCTCTCACTCTTCAAATCCTGATAGAGGCCATTGGCTGGATCAAAGAGATTTGCAGCGTGCGATGAGTCGCACATTGTTGCCGCGTTATCAATGATCGAGTGGAACCAAGGAAGTGGGAAGTGCTTAGCCACATACTGATCGGTGGCATTTGCGCCACCAGGGTTGGCAACTGGAGAGTTCGTTGGATCAGTTCCAGGTGCTCCACAAGCAGTCACTGAGTGAGGTGCTCCGCTTGCATCAGTGTTTCCGAGATCTTGTGCATATGCCTTCCAACTTACATTGGCTGCAGTGAGTTGGTTAAAGATTGTTTGAACTGAGGATGGATAAACCGAACCCTGAAGTGTGTACGGATCTCCAGCTGCCTTAAATTGACCATAGTTTGGATCTGACTTATCGGTGATGACTGATCCAGCGGCGTCCTTATAAGTAGGACTATCCAGCTGTTGGTCATAGAGCGGAGCCTGACCTGAGACTAAGGCGGTGTAGTTATCTTGGCTGTAGTGGCCAGTTCCATAATAATTTGTTAACAAAGTCCCTTGTGATGGGAGGGTCTTCCAAAGATATGTGTTGTTATTGAGACCAGTAAAGGTTGCATCGTAGGACTTGTTCTCCATGATGATGTACCAGATGTGCTTCACCTTAGGAAGCGCTGAGGTGCTAGCGACGGTCTTAGTCGCAGCGGTTGCAGAAGAGGTGAGGGTGGCAACTCCGAAGAGGAAGGAGGCGCCCACAATGACTGCCATAACAACGCGGGAGCTCTTGCTCGCCACGTTTGAGATATATCGATGAGAGTTTATGAACTTTGTCATGTCCGAACCCAACTGCTACAACGTGGAGCAGGACTAACGCGAAGGTGAACAGGTCCGAAACCTTCGCTTAAGTCTTAACTTACAAAGTAAACTCCCCACCATGGAAGAGGTCTTAAAAAATCCCTCGGTAAAGCGAATCACCGCTGAGATGCGGGAGCGAAATATTTCCGGAGAAGTTCGAATCTTGAGCGACAG
>DAIOGE010000062.1:3494-5334 GCA_036745375.1 Candidatus Nanopelagicaceae bacterium | reverse complement strand
CAGAGATCGCTGAAGAACTTGTAGAAGTTCATGCTCAATCCAGTACCCATCGGCTTACAAAGCCAGCCTACATTCGTAATAGCGTGGATTCATTCGGGGGACTCCAAGAGTTAGTAAGTCGCTATTCAGCCCTCTACTCTCAGTATCAAGAGTTGTCCGAGCGCATAGAACAACTTAGAAGCGATTACAAGAATCGCGAACGGGAGATTGCAAAACTCACTGAATTCATGGCGGCATTCAAGGCAGTCAATCCCAAGGTGGGCGAGCTGCTTGAGATCGAGGCCGAACTAAAGCGATTAAGCAGCGTAGATGAGTTGCAACAGGCGGTTAGCCAAGCTCTCAATCTACTTGACGGCGAAGATTTCTCAGTGAGTTCTGCTTTGGCAGGTGCTAAGAGAGCACTTGATCATGCTACGGGTAAAGATTCTCAACTCGATGATATCTCTGAGAGCTTTGGAGATGCGCTCTATGGATATCAAGAAGTTCTTGGTGCGCTCCATCGATACCTTTCAGCACTAGATGCAGATCCAATTCGATTGGAGCACTTACAAGAAAGAAAGAGTGCTATCAATTCCCTCATAAAGAAGTTTGGCGAGGGGAGCGATCGCGAAATTGCATTTGTACAAATGATCGATCGGGCTCGTGAAAGTGCCGACAGAATTGCAGATCTTGAGGGTGGCGAGGATCGGATAGCCGATCTTGAAAAAGAGTTGAGGGTTGTTTTTGATGAGCTCGCTGAAGCAGCGCACGCTCTGAGTAAAAAGCGTCAAGATACGGCGGATATTCTGCAAACAAAGATAACTTCGGAGTTGCGTCTGTTGGCGATGCCACACGCATCTGTGATTGTCGAAGTAATTAGCAAAAGTGGATCCGACATCTCTGAGTATTCCGCTTACGGCTTGGACGAAATTAATCTGCTGTTCACAAGCCACGAAGGCGCTCAGCCAGGGTTGATTACCAAGGTGGCAAGTGGCGGAGAGCTTTCTCGTGTCATGCTTGCGATCGAAGTTGTGTTGGCGGCAGTACATCACGTTCCAACATATATATTTGACGAGGTCGACTCTGGAGTAGGTGGAAAGGCGGCCATTGAAGTAGGTCGCAGACTCCAGCTTCTAGCAAAAGATGCTCAAGTTATTGTGGTGACACACCTGGCGCAGGTCGCGGTTTGGGCAGATCACCACCTCGTAGTTCGCAAAAGCGAGGGTGGATCGGTAAGCATCTCTGATGTTGTGGCTCTCTCTGAGTCAGAACGAAGCGTGGAGATCGCCAGAATGCTTTCAGGGCAAGAGGAGTCGGCTGTAGCACAAGAACACGCGAGAGAGCTGCTCGAGATGGTGCGGGAAAGCGTGATAAGTTAGTGTCCCATGACCAGTAATCATGTGACAAAACATTTATTCGTAACTGGCGGGGTCGCCTCAAGTCTTGGAAAAGGGCTCACAGCCTCGAGCCTAGGTCGCCTACTCTCTTCACGTGGCCTTCGGGTAACTATGCAGAAGCTAGATCCCTACATCAATGTGGATCCTGGAACAATGAATCCCTTCCAACATGGCGAGGTATTTGTCACCGATGATGGCTCGGAGACCGATCTTGATGTTGGTCACTATGAGAGATTTCTCAATCGCAATCTCGCCGGCTTCGCAAATGTAACGACCGGTCAGGTTTACTCCAACGTTATTGCGAGGGAGAGGCGTGGGGATTATCTTGGCGATACCGTCCAAGTCATTCCACACATTACAAATGAGATTAAAGAACGCATTCGTGCCATGGCAGGTCCTGAGGTGGATATCGTCATCACCGAAGTTGGTGGAACCGTTGGTGATATCGAATCTCTTCCATTCTT
>DAIOGE010000062.1:0-3394 GCA_036745375.1 Candidatus Nanopelagicaceae bacterium | reverse complement strand
GTCAACAACTCTTATCGTGAGGTAATTTCTGCAACCGGAATCGTCTTCTCTGGCCAATCGCCAGATGGTCATTTAGTTGAGTTTGTCGAACTCCCTCGCGAAATTCACCCCTATTACGTTGGAACTCAGGCCCATCCTGAATTCCTATCCCGTCCAACGCAGGCACATCCACTCTTCTCCGGATTGATAGCTGCTGCGCTTAAGGGAAATGAATCGCGCTAACTCGCAACTTCGCGAGTACCTAAATCATTTGATTGTGGAGCGCGGCCTTAGCAAGAACACGATCTCGGCATACTCGAGGGATATCGAGCGCTTTATAGCGGAAAGCAGCATAAATGACCTCTCCTCGGTCACTCAAAACGATGTGGAGAAGTTCATCTCAGCGGCTCGAAGCCGAGGACTTGCAGAGAGTTCTATAGCGCGATCCGTTGTGGCAATACGAAATGTTGTGGAGTTCACTTGCAAAGAATCTGGATCTCTCAATCAAGTGAAGGATGTTAAGCCTCCAAAAATTAAATTACGCCTTCCAAAGGCTTTAACGATCGCGGAAGTCACTGATCTCATTGCCGCAGCTAAATCCTCCGGAAATCCGCATGCTCTTCGTGAGAGCGCAATTCTCGAGTTGTTGTATGGAACTGGAGCTCGTATTTCAGAAATTGTGGCGTTGAATGTTAATGACGTAATTAAGTTTGATGGGGGAGAAGTTGCAAGTCTTCGACTATCAGGCAAGGGCGGCAAAGAGCGCGTAGTGCCGGTTGGAAAGTATGCTCGAGAGGCGCTGGATCAATATTTAGTTCGAGTTCGGCCTAACCTGGTAAACGGAGATAGGGAAGCGTTATTCCTCAATGATCGTGGCGGAAGACTTTCAAGGCAATCGATGTGGAAGTCGGTCGCTGAGGCAGCCAAACGAGCAGATATTTCTGTCGATGTATCACCACACTCACTGCGCCACTCTTACGCGACTCACCTATTAGATGGCGGAGCAGATGTCAGAGTGGTTCAAGAGTTATTGGGACACTCATCTGTGACCACTACGCAAATTTATACCTTGGTTACTATCGATAAGTTACGCGAGAATTACGCAAACGCGCATCCACGCGCAAAATAAATTAACGTCCGCGTAATCTACGAGCGATAATCGACTGATCACCCTTTGATTCAAGATCAGCAATGATGATGGCCAACGATTCGCGAACAATGCGGCCACGATCAACTGCTAGGCCGAGATCTCCTCGGAGGGCCAACCTTGCCTGCTCCAAATCGTAAAGCTCTTCAGGAGATAGATAGACCGTGATCTTCTCGTCATGGCGCTCTCTACCGCTGGGTGAGCGATCAAAGGTATTAACTCGGCGCCGTGGAGTGGTTCTTACAGCCTTTTTATTGGAAGTTGAAAGTATTGGCGCCTGAGGTTGATCCTCAGCGGGAGTTGGAGTGACAGATGGAACTGCACTTAGCGTTGTTGTCTGTCGGAATAGTTCCTCTGCACCAGGAAGGCTGACGCGGCGACTCATTTGGCACCTCCACGTGAAATAAGTTCTCGAGCTAGTCGGCGATAGGAGAGCGCACCAAGTGAACTACTTGCATAAGTAGTCACTGGCTCACCCTTAACAGTCGATTCAGAGAATCGGACTGTGCGAGAAATGATTGTGTCCAGAAGTTCATCGGGAAATTCCTTGTCGATGAGCTCAAGCACATCCTTGGAGTGCCCAGTTTTGCGATCAAACATCGTCGCCAGAATTCCATCGATTACTAGATCTGGATTGGTGTTCTCGCGGATCTTCTCGATTGTCTTCTTCACCAAAGAGAGCCCTAGGACAGCGAAATACTCGCACTCCATGGGGATCAGAACGCCGTTAGAGGCAGTCAAAGCGTTGATGGTGAGTGTTCCAAGGGAAGGCGAGCAATCAATCAGAATGTCGTCATATAGATCCAAGACCGGCGCCAGAATCTTTCGTAGTTTGTGCTCTTTGGCGATCTCCGTAACAAAGGCAGCCTCAGCGGCAGCGAGGTCTTCATGACCACGGACGAAGTCGAGACCTGGGACATTTGATTTCAAGATGAAATTCTGGATGCCGGATTGGGGGTCATTGAGTAGGTACCAGATTGAGCCATATTGCTCTTTGAGTTGGGCCGGCTTAATCCCAAGTCCAGTTGTCATGGAGGCCTGTGAGTCGAAATCGATGAGCAATACTCGGCGTCCAAGCTCGGCTAACGCAGCGCCTAAGTTGATGGTTGTCGTTGTCTTGCCAACCCCACCCTTTTGATTGACGATAGAGATCACGCGAGCTGAGCCCGGTTCAGGGGTACTCACAACTGTCGGGAAGTCGATAATCGCTCGGCCGAGAATGCCTGAGGTGGTGGCGAGCTCCTCATCCCGATTTGTCGATTTATCTGCCAGTCGAGAAACCTTTGAAGTGCTATTTGCCATGCGGCGGACTCTACGGCGGTGCGGTCAGCAAGGCAAGCGCGTTATGAGTACCTTTCTCCCCATGAGCGATTTAATTGTTGAGGGGAGCGAGAGCGCTTTCTCGGTCCACTTAAGCAATTTTGATGGCCCGTTTGATCTCCTTCTGCAGCTCATTTCACGCCACAAGATGGATATCACCGAGATCGCTCTTGGAGTAGTAACAGACGACTTTATTGCGTATATAAAGGCTTTAGAGGGCTCTGAGCAGGGTTGGGATTTAGACCAGACCACAGAATTCCTCGTCGTTGCTGCAACCCTTCTAGACCTTAAAGCGGCCAGGCTTCTGCCTAGTGGTGAGATCGAAGATGAAGGCGACTTGGCCTTACTCGAGGCCCGCGATCTTCTCTTCGCACGACTCTTGCAGTACCGGGCATTTAAAGAGATTGCCGCTATTTTCCAGGGCCGCATAGAGGTCGCAGATAAGAGTTTTCCACGTCTGGTCGCGATGGAGAGCCACTTTGCCCAGCTCTTGCCAGAGGTTCTGATAGGAGTTGGAGCCAACAGGTTTGCAGCCATTGCTGAGCGGGTTCTGGCTCCCAAGACCGCTCCGGTTCTATCAATCGACCATATCCACCAGCCACTGGTTAGTGTCACGGAAGAGGCCGCCAAGATCGCCGACGCGCTTAGAAGCCACGGAAGAGCGAGTTTCAGAACACTCATTGGCGATGCAGATTCAACTCTGGTGATCGTTGCAAGGTTCTTGGCTCTCCTCGAGCTTTACCGCGAGGGTGCGCTGCGCTTTGAGCAGGTGGTTGCCCTCGGAGATCTGCAAATAACCTGGATCGCTGGGGCAGAGGACCAAATTCAGGTGAGCGATGAGTTCGACCGGCCGGTAGAAGTGCTTGATTCTAAGACAAAAGAGGAATAAATGTCTGAACTTGAACTGAATAGATCATTAGAAGCGATCCTCATGGTGGTTGATGAGCC
>DAIOGE010000061.1:0-5535 GCA_036745375.1 Candidatus Nanopelagicaceae bacterium | reverse complement strand
CTCCGTGATGGGGATAAACAACGGTTTCGCCGACCTTAAATGACATTAATTTGGCTCCTTGGGAATAGAGGCCAATCATACCAGCGACTTGCGTCACAAAAAAATGGGCCCTTCTGCCCTGTATTCTGCAGCCATGATGAAGAAGTTTGCAGGCCTTGCCACGGTTCTCGTTAGCGTTCTCGCCCTTACAGGATGCGGGGCATCGGGAGCACAGGCACCGACCCGCCACATCAAGCAGGTAACAGATGGCGTTGAGGGTCAATCAGGCTCGGTATATATCCGCGACTTCCTACTAGTAGCTCAGCCTGATGGCAGCGCAGCAATCGTAGGTACCTTCATCAATGAAGAGGCAACAACCGATTCACTCACTGGAATAAGCGTGAGCGGAATTAGCGCAACCCTCTCTTCACCTTCATTTAATCTCGTTCAAAATACCCCAGTGATCTTCGCTGGCGACTCCGCAAATGCAACAGGATCAGTTCCTGGACTCAATGCGGTGCCAGGCAATCGTGTCAATGTGGTTCTCTCGTTTTCGAATAGCCCATCAGTAACTTTGAGCGCATTGGTTCGCGCAAAGAGTGATTACTTTGCAAACGTTGGTGGAACGCCAGCACCATCGGCCTCACCAACAGCTACAAAGTAAGCCAATAACTAATACGAATTAACCCTCGAACTTGTAACCAAGTCCGCGCACAGTCTGAATAAAGACAGGGTTTCCTGGATCCTCTTCAATCTTGGCGCGCAAACGCTTGATATGTACATCGAGCGTCTTTGTATCGCCGAAGTAATCACTTCCCCAAACCCGGTCGATTAGCTGGGAGCGTGTTAATACTCTTCCGCTATTTCGTACGAGAAACTCCAAGAGTTCAAACTCCTTAAGAGGAAGTGCTTGTGGGGTTCCGTTTACCGTAACGAGATGGCGCTCCACATCAATGCGAACTGGACCGGCGGTCAAAAGTCCGTCGGTGGAAATATCTTCATCTCCGCGACGACGTAGCACCGCGCGAATGCGCGCTACTAGTTCGCGAGTTGAATATGGCTTTGTCACATAATCATCTGCGCCAAGTTCTAGACCAACAACTTTATCAACCTCAGTATCTTTTGCGGTCAGCATAATTACTGGAACATTAGAACGTGTGCGAATCTGGCGACAGACTTCGGTTCCTGGAAGACCAGGCAACATGAGATCCAACAGAATGAGATCTGCTCCGTGACGATCAAATTCGGCAATTGCACCAGTGCCAGTATCGGCAACAGATACATCAAATCCTTCGCGCCCTAAGAGATAGGCGAGTGCATCTGAAAATGATGCTTCGTCTTCTACTACGAGGATTTTTGTCATTACTCGGCCTCCACGGCTGTTAGGTGAGGTGTGATTGGAAAACGGATTGTGAAAGTGCTTCCCGCATTTTCAACGCTCCACACTGAGACATCGCCACCATGATTGGTTGCAACGTGTTTAACTATAGAAAGACCTAAACCTGTTCCACCTGTCGCGCGAGATCTAGCAGGATCGACGCGATAGAAACGTTCAAAGATTCGCTCCAGATCTTTCTCTGGAATTCCAATTCCTTGATCTGTCACTGAAACTTCAGCAAGTCCATCATTAACGCGAAGCGCAATCGCTACACGCGTTCCTTCAGGGCTGTAGTTGATCGCGTTCTCGATGAGATTCGAAATTGCCATCAGAACCTGGCTTGGATCACCCTTAATTCTTGCCTGATCCTGCTCGCTATAAATCAACTCAATATTCCGCGCGTTAGCATTGAGTTCAGATTGATCAATAGCATTAAGTACTACTTCGTTGAGATCGATTACCTTGGCGTTCTTTAATGGGTCATCGTCTTGTAAACGAGAGAGATTGATGATCTCTTGAACCAGATCGCTCAATCGCTTGGACTCCGCCTGCATTCTGGTCGCAAAGCGAACGATTGCATCGGGATCATCGGCAGCTCCTAGAACCGCCTCAGAGAGAATTGAGAGCGCACCGATGGGAGTCTTAAGTTCGTGTGAAATATTGGCAACAAAATCCCGGCGGATCGAATCCAATCGCCGCATCTCACTATCATCAAATATAAGAACGCAGATCAAACCTTCTTCATCAAGAGGAATCACTCGTACCAGCAGATCGTGGGTTCCAGTTCCGAGTGGACCGCGCGGTAACTCCATGGTCGCTTCCTGGATATTGCCACTTCGGCGAACCGCGCGAATTAAATGTTGTAATGAATCATTGCTGACGCGATTATCTCTCTGGAGCTTGAAATTACTGAGGTTCTCGCTCATGTAAATGATTACATCGCCCTGACCAATGATGATCGCCTCGGCATCGACATGTGAAAGGAGCTTGGCCATGGCAGGGGAGATTTCGTGTGGATCGAGGTACTCCACCACCTCACTCTTACGCTTTAGCCAACTCACTCCCTAATCGTAGGAGTCTTATGGGGGTCTGCTCCCCCAAGAGGGGGGTTATGCGGAAATCAGCCCCAAATTTTAAGATTCCGTTTAGGACAAGTTCACATATAGTCCTGTGCCCATCACCCCATCGGGGTACCCTTCACCAATGCGCGATGTATTCCACGAGGAGCTCGAGTCCATTACGGCCGATCACCTCAAAATGACAGCCCTGGTCCGTGACGCGATTGATTCCGCCACCAAAGCTCTTCTTAACGGAGATCTCCAATTGGCCGAAAAGGTTATTGCTGATGACCTCGCGGTAGATTCAATTCAACACAACCTGGATGAACGAACCATCAACATCATGGCTCGTCAACAACCAGTTGCCTCAGATTTACGTCAGCTAGTGAGTTCGTTGCGCATCAGCGCCGATCTCGAGCGCATGGGCGATCTTGCACACCACATCGCAAAACTAGCTCGGATGCGATATCCGAACAAAGCGGTACCAACCGAGTTGATCGAAGTTGTGACGGAGATGGGTTCTGCTGCCTATCGCATCGTTGAGAAAATGGCGGTAGTTCTTGAATTCCGCGACACAAACCGCGCCCTCGAAATCGATAAAGATGATGATGAGATGGATATCTTGCAGCGCAGATTAATCAGCACCATCTTGGGACCAGAGTGGAGCAACTCGGTCGAGTCCGCAGTAGATATGGCCTTTGCAAGTCGCTACTTTGAGCGCTTCTCAGATCACGCAGTCTCTATCGCGCAGCGCGTGTACTACACCGAGACCGGCGAGTTCGCACCTAAGGGTTAAGTCCTACTTCTTTCCCTGGTTCGCAACTGCAGTAATTGCTTCCGCTGCGGCAGCTGGATCTAGATACTCTCCGCCGATCTTCACTGGAGTGAAATCATCGTTGAGCTCGTAGAGCAGTGGGATTCCAGTTGGAATGTTGAGCGCAGCGATATCAGCATCCGAAATTCCATCCAAATGTTTCACAAGTGCGCGCAACGAGTTTCCATGTGCGGTCACGAGGACGGTCTTGTGAGCGGTCAGATCTGGAATGATCGCGTCAAACCAGTATGGCAACATGCGATCAACCACATCTTTGAGGCACTCTGACTTTGGAAGAGCTGACCCTAGATCTGCATAACGCAGATCGTGTGCCTGGCTAAATTCATCATTATCTTCGATTGGTGGAGGTGGAACATCAAAGGAGCGACGCCAGAGCATGAACTGCTCTTCACCATAGGCGGCCAAGGTTTGAGCCTTATCTTTGCCTTGAAGAGCGCCGTAGTGGCGTTCATTCAAGCGCCATGAGCGATGGACTGGAATCCATGCTCGATCACACTCATCGAGTGCGATTTGTGAGGTGTTGATGGCTCGGCGCAACAACGAGGTGTGCACGATATTGGGGAGCAGGCCACGCTCCTTGAGGAGTTCACCACCGCGCTTAGCTTCAGCCTGGCCCTTCTCGGAGAGGCGAACATCAACCCAACCAGTGAAGAGATTCTTAGCATTCCACTCTGATTCACCGTGACGTAGCAAGATTAATTGTGTGCTCATTGCACCAGTTTAATAGATATTTCCTCGCCTCGAGACAGCACCCAGTCGTATACATCCAATGTTCGCCTTGCCGTTGATTCCCATCCAAAGTTGGCTGCATGTCCAATTGCCCCAAATGAGAGTGAGACGCGACGAGCAGGATCGGCTAATAGCCGCGAGATGACTGCAGACCAGGCTTTTGGATCATGACCATCAACAAGTGAGCCAGAGATTCCATCTGCAACTGCTGTGCGTAGCCCGCCAACAGCAGTCGCGACAACCGGAGTGCCACAGGCTTGCGCCTCAAGAGCAACTAAACCAAAGCTCTCGGAATAACTTGGAACACAGACAAGATCCGATGCGCGATACCAATCGGGAAGTTCATCCCGTGGAACTGGTGGCATAAAGTGAATGACATCATCAACGCCAAGAAATTGCGCTAAAGCTTTTAGACGCTCTGGCTCGGCCTCGCCAGCACCAGATGCGCCACCCATAATGACAAGCGCTAACTTGGCGCGAAAGAGCGGGGTGTGAGTCAACATCTCCGCTACAGCGCGCACCAAAACTTCAGGTCCTTTATGCGGTTGTACTCGACCTACAAAGGTAATCATCTGTGCATCTGGTGCAATATTTAATTTGGCTCTCGCCGCAGCTTTTCCTGCTCCCACGGTGAAACGTTGTAGATCTACTCCAGGAGCAACGACAAAGACATTGTCGGGACAGGCGTAATACAGTGAAACCAGACTTGCGGCTTCTGCATCGGTATTAGCGATCAGCGCAGCCGCGTTCTTCACTATCTGTTCTTCGCCAATGGCGCGGATTGCTGGTTCTGGTTGTTCACCCTCAGCCATATTCAAATTCTTAACACGTGCCATGGTGTGCATAGTGTGAACGAGTGGAATTGAGGTTCGCTCCGACAACATCCAACCCAATTGGCCACTTATCCAATAATGCGAATGCAAAATCTTGTAATAATTTTTCGGTAATGAGTTGAAGATCTCCATTACCCCATGAGTGAGCGCACCTATTTGAGAAGGTAGCTCCTCTTTAGTTAGCCCTTTAAATGGACCGGCCTCCACATGGCGGACTGTTACGCCAGGAGCAATTTCTACGACTTTAGGAAGATAAGGATCGGTAGAACGAGTGTAGATATCTACATCAACACCAGCAGCCGCCATCTTGATGGCGCTTTCGACTACATAGATATTCATACCGCCGGCATCGCCCATACCAGCTTGATCTAATGGAGAGGTATGCACCATCAGTGTTGCGATACGACCTCTCATTAGAAAAGTCTATAACTGGTGTAGCGCAGGCGATACTCGAATTTCGCCGGTTACTCGACCTCCGCCTTTGACTGGGACGGTTTCAATATCCGCATCGATATTCCATGCGGAAAGTACTGCTTTTACAATGGCAGGAAAGGCTCGATCGCTTCCATCGCTCACCTTGAATACACATGAGCGACCATCTTCCAGTGACATTAGTTCAACGGCTTCGGCCCCATCTTTCATGAAGAGCCCTGGGACTTGTTGCATCAGCGTTGTCGTTAAACGTCCAAGCCCTGCAACCATTTCAGGATGTGCCATGCATGC
>DAIOGE010000060.1:0-5548 GCA_036745375.1 Candidatus Nanopelagicaceae bacterium | reverse complement strand
AGAAACACATCTTGGGCTACAGCATCTCGCAAGATATCAGCGAGAGATACTGGCAGTTGGAGCGGTCGGGGCAGTGGGTGAAGGGTAAGTCATTCCCTAATTTCAATCCGATGGGTCCAGTCATCGTGACTGCCGATTCCATCAATGCAAGCAATCTTCATATCTGGTGCAAAATTGATGGCGAGGTTCGTCAGGATTCACACACCTCAGATCTCCTCTTCGGTATCGATCACTTGGTCTGGTATATCTCGCAGTTCATGGAGTTGTTCCCAGGCGATGTCATCAACACCGGCACACCAGGAGGAGTTGGTATGGGATTTTCGCCAACCAAGTACCTGCGTGCAGGACAACGTATCGAGACCGGAATTGCTGGAATCGGTGAGATAACCTCAAAGGTTATTGATTACCAAGCTTGACGCTTAAACCAGTATCCATTGATTGGTAGAGCGCCTCTACTAGGCGCAAAGTTCCGACTGTATCGGCAACGCTTGTCCGTAGTGGTGCACCTATTGCAATAGCGCGCATGACAGATCCGATCGTTCCTCTAAATGCATCAGGGAACCAACGTGTTGTTACTGGGTATGGCGTCCATCCATCGGTTGGTACAACCTGCGAATTAACTTCCAAAGTATCTACTCGTCCAACTGGATAGTCGTATAACAACCCAAGAGTTCCTCGTATGGAGCCACGATCGCCATCGATGCGGAACTCAGCGCGATTATCTCCGCCACGATTGATGTGGTTGGCATGAACTAGCGCTGTAACGCCTTCGTCGTATGCGTAGGTACTTATGGTGCGAGTCTCACCGATTGGGTATTGACCGTGCGTCCGACCTGCAACGCAGAAGACGGCATTGGGTTCACCCAAGAACCAACGAATGACGTCGTGATAATGAATTGAGTGGAGCATGATCTCTAAGCGCTCTAAGTCCTTAGCCCAAGGCCACATCTCCCACGGTGTAACGAGGTTGACCTCAATCGTTACATTGGTGACTTTTCCGACCCATCCCAGCTCCACCATTCTGTAGGCGGCAGCCATGCCCTCTTCAAAACGGAGTTGATGATTTACGGCGGCGATGATTCCATTATCTTCAACAGCCTTCGCCATCTTCAACCCATCAGCAACGGTCGTGGCCATGGGTTTCTGCGCCAATATATGTTTCTTAGCGGCGGCAACTTGGTAGAAGATCGCCGGTTGGAGAGCAGCTGGAACTGCAATATCCACTATTACCGATTTGGGATCTGCAAGCAGCTCTTCAAGTGAGCCGTATACCTTGGGAATCCCATGGCGTTCAGCAACATCCTTGGCCTTTGCCTGATCCACATCAAATATTCCGATCACCTCAACTCCGGCAATCTTGTATGCCGGAAGGTGAGCCCCATCAACAATTCCACCTGCGCCAACGATCGCTATTGGGACCTTATGGGCATCTGCAATCTCAAAGCTGCAGAATTCTGAGACATCCTTAAATAGATCAATCATGATTGAGCCTGATTCTCTTGTTGCGAGGTGCGATAAAGGACGGTCTGCAGGTGCTCGGTGTAGAGAACTAACTCCTCATTATCTGCACGAAAGACCTCGTAACTCACTCGGAAGAGCCCCATATTTTCGTACTTTGGAGTCTTCTCTAGGAGCGTACGCATGGCGTAGATCGTGTCACCAATAAATACTGGCTTGATGAATCGCAATCTGTCGTAGCCATAGGAAAAAGTATTTACATTGTTGTGCGCAAATAAACCCATTCCATAACTAAAGACCAGTGCCCCGGGGACAATCCTTCTACCGAAGAGTCCTTCTTCACGGGCCCACTTGTCATCAGCGACATAGGGGTGGAGATCAACCAGAAGTGAACTAAAGAGCATCACCTCACCCTCTGATATCGTCCTTCTGATAGAGCGATCAACTTCGCCTACTTTATAGTCCTCATACAACTTCACATCTTGATTCCATACCGGAACTTGATATCTAGCGGTTGGATCTGGATTTGGATTTTGCATTACTCCCCCTTAAGCAACTCTTCACGAATTTTTGCGGTGTCTTCCCCAACATGTGGAGCACCTTTGCCACTCTTTAAAGGTCGACCATCGATACGCAACGGCGATCTAGTAGTAGCTATTGAAATTTGGGTGCTGCCGTCACTCGAGCTGCGTGTGGTCTGTTGCATCATGTCTAACTCTTTGAATCCCTCATGATTTACCAGCTCTGGAAGAGTAAGTACAGGTGCGCACCACACATCAGCACCATCCAAAATCTCAAGCCAATGCTCGGTCGTATTGGTAGCTAGTTTCTCCGTCAGAATTCGCATGATCTCCTCTTGATGAGACCACCAGGTATTTGGATCGGAGTATCCAGAAAAATCGATTCCAAGTAACTCGCCAATTTTAGGAATCGGGTTCATCGCGATTGCAATGTATCCATTGCTCGTGGCATAGAGACCGTATGGGGCAGGTAAGAATGCATGGGCAGAGTTCTTGGCTCCACGATTTACCACTACATCCTGATCAAACATATGAGCGCTCAGTAGTTCAAATTGCAGGTCGAGCATCGATTCAATGAGACTTGACTCAACGTGACCACCTACACCTGTGCGCTCTCTGCGAAGCAGCAGTGCAGTAACTCCTTGTGCGATGTGGGCTGAGGTGAAGATATCGGCTACCGCGATTCCAACTGGAATAGGTGGCATATCTTTAGAGCCATTGAGCCAAGGGAAACCAGAGATCGATTGCGCTAATAGATCTTGGCCCGGACGATCTTTCCAAGGTCCGGTGGAGCCGTAACCAGAGGCACTTGCGTAAATGATCCCTGGATTAACCTTCTTGACATCCTCATACCCAAAGCCCAGTCGCTCGATCACTCCGGGACGGAAGTTTTGAATGATGACATCAGCCTGTTTAATGAGTTCCCAGACCTCGGCCTTATCGTCATCGCTCTTTAGGTCGGCGGCGAAGCTCTCCTTGTTGCGATTCATGATGTGGAAAGAGAGAGTGTCCCCGTCACTTTCTAGACCTGCAAAAGCCAGAGTTCGACCGATATCTCCAGAACCGGGGCGTTCGATCTTGATTACCCGTGCGCCTAGATCTGCCAAGCGCATCGCCGCGACAGGTCCCGCCAAAAATTGCGAGAAATCGAGAACCAAAATCCCGTCGAGGGGAAGTTCTGGGCGGGGCTGGCGGGTAATCACATTATCTCCTTATAAGTAGTTAATTAATCGACGTGGAAGATCTCGGGAATATCAGACCACCACTCGCCGGGTTTGCGATCTTCGACTGGTGTTTGCAGTGGCTTGCAGATATCCCACCAACGTTGAGTGGTTGGATCCTCCGCCATCTTCGCCATATCTCCTTCAAAATCTTCTCCTACATACTCGAAGTAAGAAAATAGAAGCTCGCCATATCGATAGATCGAGTAGTTCCGAATATTGCTCTGGTAAATCTGCTTGAGAACGTCGGGCCATACATCAGCATGTAAACGCTCATACTCTTCCCGATGCTCTGGCTTCATTCCAATAACTGATGCATAACGTTGCATGGTTTATCCCTTCAATCCATAGACTTCAATTGCGGTCTTGCTCTTAATCCACTCTTGATCTTTCTCGCTGAAGTTTGCAACCGCCGCTACCTGAGCCTTCCACACATCAACGTAGTTATTCATCAAAGTGATAACTGGCCAATCGCCCCCCATCAAGATGCGGTGCGCTCCAAAACTCTTCACCATGTGATCTACGTAAGGCTGCCAATCGGCTACAGTCCATCCCGCAGCAGATGCGGTATTAAGTCCTGAGAACTTTCCATAAACATTATCGAACTCAACAAGCTCCGACATCTGTCCCGCCCAAGGCTCCATTACCTTGCCAGCGATATTTGGTTTACCGAAATGATCGATCACAATCTTGAGACGTGGGAATTTCTTTGCCAAAATCGAAACGTTGGCTAGATGCGCCTCATTAACGACCACATAATCAAAGGCAAGTCCGCTCTCCTCAACAATCGCTAGGGTGTCTAGAACTGCAGGACGCAAGATCCACTTGTCATCTGACTCATATTTCTTATCTGCGTAATTATGGGTCAAATTTCGCACGCCTTTGAAGTAATTGTCTTTTGAGAAGATCTTGAGCGCTCTTGCGGCTTCTGCGGTGCGATCTAAAGGAATGAAACCCACGACGCCACGAACAAATTTATATTTGTGAGCAATATCTAACATATAAAAGGTATCTTCGTAAGTATCAGCCGCTTGTACGAGAACGCTCCCGGTAACTCCTGAGGGCCCGATCTCAGGTTCGAGCCTTTCTGGAGTGAAGTCATCGTAAATAACTCCATATGAGGGCTCGATCCAGTCGTACGCACGCTCGCTCATCACCCATAAGTGCTGGTGTGAATCAATTAATTCGTGACTGCTCATAGTGTGTTACCCCTTCTCTAGAGTAGATGGTGCTTGTCCCAGGCTTCGCGGACGGTACTGCCCGCCTTTAAGTCAGCTAATACGTGGTTCTCGCCCTGTGCTCTCGCATTGGCAGCGGTAAATACTTTTTCGATAGCGAATGCAGGTACTACAACTACCCCATCGATATCGGCGATGATGAAATCTCCTGGTGCGACCGCGACGCCTCCACACACGACCTCACCGCGAACCTTGCTCACGCGCATTCGACCTTTGTAGTCGTAAGGAAGAGTGCCGACTCCAAATGCACTAAAGCCAACCTCAAATATCTCATTGACATCACGTAGTGGGCCATCACATACAACCCCAGTTGCTCCGCGTCGAAGCGCAGCGGTTGAAAACAACTCTCCCCAGAATGCTGATCGAGTGCTCTGGCCCGTTGCAACAATCGCCACCTCACCTCGTTGCAGCGAATCTAGATATTCAATCGCTGGTCCGTAAGGGTCATTGGGATCAAACTCCTCCGAGGGTTCAAACTCGATCGTTGCGGCATACCCCGTCACCTTCATACCACGATCTAAAGGTCTGATCTCTTTGCTCATCACATTATTGCGAATCCCAATAAGGTCGAGGGAGTCGGAGACCATGGCAGATCGGACCGCTGGATGTAGCGAAATTGCGCTCATGATTTATCCACCAAATAGATATGTGTAAAGGCCATTACAGTCTCATTATTCTGATTGGTTACCACGACGTTCTCATCGATAAATCCATACTTCTCTGGATTCTTAGCATGCTCTCGCTGAGCCACAATCTCGGAGTGGGCCTGTATGGTGTCATCGATATACACCGGAGCTATAAAACGCACTCTGTCATATCCATAACTCATCGCCGCTTCATTGATCTCATCGGCGAGCGAACCTACTGCGACCGATAGCACCAAAGTTCCATGAGCCATCCGCTTCTTAAATGGTTGCGTTGCGCACCACTCAGCATCCATGTGATGCGGATAGAAATCACCAGTCTCTTTAGCGTGAATCAAAATGTCATCGGCGGTGATAGTGCGAGTTGGTCCAACCCGCTTACTTCCAATAACAAATTCACTCCATACCTGTCTCATACCGACTCCTTGATATGAAGTGCGTAGGTGCTCTCAATTGCACCTAAATCT
>DAIOGE010000059.1:1198-5631 GCA_036745375.1 Candidatus Nanopelagicaceae bacterium | reverse complement strand
CCAGGATGCGCATAAAACCAACGCTCACAATCAGATCTGGCGCCAATTTCTCTGCTGCATCAAAGATCTGACGATCCCACTCGCTTCGATCAGGAAGCATAGGTAGATAGATCGCGGGGATATTGAACTCTCGTGCAATTGTGAGTGCTGGTGAATCCTTGTCACTTATCAGGCCAACAAAATCTGCCTGGATTGCGCCTTCTTGGTGGGCGGCAAGGATTGCCTCAGCTAAAGATCCCGCACCCGAAGCTAAGAGCAGAATCCGCTTACTCATGGCGCACCAGTCCTGCCACACCGATTGGTATATAGAGGGCCAGCAGAACCGCGGCGCCAAACGCGGCGGCCAAATACGCCAGAAGATGGAGCCAACGGACTCCAATTGGATTGAGATTGCTGGTGAGCAACTCTCCGGCAGATAAATAAGCGACCGCTGCAATAACAATAAAGATTCGAGCACCTTGCGAGATAAGTATCTGAGTGCGCACCAGGGTAGGTGAAGCTTCACGGAGAATGAAGATCATCAAAAGCGCAAAGAGAACAAACCATGCGGCCACGGCATATTTAAGTTCAGGATGAGAAGTAGTCGGAAGCGCTGTTAAGAAAGGAAGTGCAGGGATCTGCCCTAAACCAGTGAGCGAGCCATGACTAAATGAGGTTGCTCCGAAATTAAATCCAATTCCAGTTATATACGCCAGCGCCGCAAGGGCGAAATTTGGAAGATACAAGAGTTGCAAGAGCGTGGTGAGAACTCCCCCGACGATTCCACTGCCCAATACCACCGAGATACTTTTGATATCGCTCCAGTGTTGAACGAGCGAGAATGTGAAGGCGAGAGCACCGACTCCAAGTGCAATAGAAAGTAGGTGCAACCCGAAATAAAAGGCGCGGTTGAGCGATTGGTTGAACCTCGCAGTCGCAATCATGGCGATAACAAAGGTGAAGAGAGGTGTGAGATAGAGATTTGCGCCGACCCCGTGGTAGCGAGAGGCGAGCGCTAGTAATTCGGAGAGAATGGAGTACCAGAGCGAATAAATAATTCTGGCTCCATTGAGTTTATTGAATGCTCCTTCGACCATAGGAAGTCCACGTCGAATAGCCCACATGGGATAGAGAACTGCAAGGAGCGGTAAGAAGGTGAGTTTTCCAGAAGGAACCACAAAAGGGATGAGGTGAAAACCGAGGTAGAGCCATGCTGATGCTCGAACCGGATCGCTGGTGCTTCCAGCGGTGCTGCCGGCACTCGCCCACGAGAAGAGCGCGATAAAAGTTAGGGGAAATAGGGTGAGAGCGACGCTACGGAGGGCCTGCCTAAACGAGACCCCCAGTGCGCGTGCAATCATTTGTTAGCCGTTAAGAATCGCGCGCATAAGAGCCGCGGTCTCACTCGGTGTCTTACCAACTTTAACTCCAGCCGCTTCAAGCGCGACCTTCTTTGCTTCGGCGGTTCCCGATGATCCCGAGACGATCGCACCAGCGTGGCCCATCGTCTTGCCTTCAGGTGCGGTAAATCCTGCTACATAACCAACAACCGGCTTGGTTACATACGATGCAATAAATGCAGCAGCGCGCTCTTCAGCGTCACCACCGATCTCACCGATCATGACAATGGCATCGGTATCTGGATCATCTTGGAATGCCTTTAAGCAATCGATGTGAGTTGTACCGATGATGGGATCGCCACCAATTCCAACTGCAGTGCTAAATCCGAAATCACGAAGCTCGTACATCATTTGGTAAGTGAGTGTGCCCGACTTAGAAACAAGACCGATACGTCCTGGTCCAGTGATATCTCCAGGAATGATTCCGATATTTGAAAGTCCAGGGCTAATCAGTCCTGGGCAGTTTGGCCCAATAAGTCGAGTAGTTCCCTTGGCAACCGCATGCGCATAGAAGGTGGCGGTATCGTGAACTGGAATTCCTTCAGTGATCACAACTACAAGCGGTAGCGCTGCGTCAATCGCATCGATCACAGCTGCCTTAGCAAACTTAGGCGGTACAAAGACAACGGATGCATTTGCACCAGTTGCGGCTACAGCTTCAGCAACGCTATTGAAAACTGGAAGCGTCTTGCCTTCGATCTCAACGCTCTGACCACCCTTACCTGGTGTTACTCCACCAACGATATTGGTGCCGTACTTAAGCATGCGTCCAGTGTGCTTGGTTCCCTCGGAACCAGTCATACCTTGAACAATTACCTTGGTCTCTTTATTAATGAAGATTGCCATTTACTTTGCCGCCAATTCTGCAGCTTTCGCAGCTGCCCCATCCATGGTGTCTAACTGCTGCACCAGTGGGTGCGCCGCTTCATCAAGAATTCTGCGACCCTCAAGAACATTGTTTCCGTCGAGTCGGACCACGATCGGCTTCGTTGCCTTATCACCCAATATTGCTAACGCTTGGACGATTCCGTTTGCAACGGCGTCGCAAGCTGTGATTCCACCAAAGACATTTACAAATACGCTTCTAACATCTGCATCACCCAAGATGATGGAGAGGCCATTTGCCATAACTTCAGCCGATGCTCCGCCGCCAATATCTAAGAAGTTAGCGGGCTTTACGCCATATTTTTCACCAGCATAAGCAACTACATCGAGCGTGCTCATCACTAGGCCAGCACCATTTCCGATGATTCCAACTTCACCATCGAGCTTGACGTAGTTGAGGTTCTTCTCTTTCGCCGCAGCTTCTAGTGGATTAGCTGCTGCATGATCAACGAGAGCCTCGTGAGTTGGGTGGCGGAATTCAGCATTGTCATCGAGAGTGACCTTGCCATCCAGCGCAATGATTCGACCATCTTCAGTCTTCACCAATGGGTTGATCTCCATCAAAGTTGCATCCTCGGCAACGAATGCGGCCCACAACTTAAGTAGGACGTCTGCAACATCGTTAGCGACGGCATCTGGGAACTGACCTGACTTGACGATCTCTAGCGCCTTCTCGTGAGAGATGCCGACGTTAGGATCAATTCCAACTCGAGCTAATTTTTCGGGTTGAGTATGTGCAACTTCTTCAATCTCCATACCGCCAGCAACAGAGGCCATGACAAGGAAATTGCGATTAGCGCGATCGAGCAAAATTGCTAAGTAATACTCTTCAGCGATAGGAGCGGCCTGAGCGATCATCACTTTGTGAACGATGTGACCTTTAATATCCATTCCGAGAATTGCTTCAGCCTTGGTGCGTGCATCTGCCGCATCAACAGCAAGTTTGACGCCTCCGGCTTTTCCGCGACCGCCAACTTTTACCTGCGCTTTAACGACAACTTTTCCACCCATGCTTGCAGCTGCACGTTCGGCTTCATCTGCAGTCAGTGCAACTGCGCCGGCGAGAACTGGAATGTTATGTGCTTCAAAGAGATCTCGAGCTTGATACTCAAAGAGATCCACGTGGTACCCCGATCTTTAGAATGTTTACATGAAAGGAAGTGCGTACAGGAGTAAATCCTACTTGGAGTTGTGAGGGCTTTTAGAGTCGCTCGACTGGGGCATAACGCAATAAGAGCCGCTTCTCTCCTGAGCTACCAAAATCTATTGTCGCCTCAGCGCGATCGCCGGAACCCGCGACGGCCACCACTTTGCCTAATCCAAATGTGTCATGGGACACACGATCCCCGACCTCGAGAACAATCGTGGACTCCACCTTCTTGCCCGTTGCCCGAGGTGGTGGACCGAAAGTCCTAGTAGCAGTGCGCGCTTTAGGAGCGCTAGAGACTGCGTTCCAGGAGATGACACCCTCTGGAATCTCTGCCAGAAAACGTGAAGGTGGATTGTAGGTAGGTGCGCCCCAGGAAGATCGGTACTCCGAACGCGAAAGGTACAAACGCTTACGAGCACGTGTGAGCCCCACATAAGCCAGGCGGCGCTCCTCTTCAATCTCCGCGCGCTCTCCTAAGGTGCGTGAGTGAGGGAAAATTCCTTCTTCCATGCCAGTAAGAAATACCGTTGGAAATTCCAAACCCTTTGCGGTGTGCAAGGTCATCATGGTTACAACACCACCGTGATCCTCGCCATCTGGAATCTGATCTGAATCTGCTACTAACGAGACATCCTCGAGAAATCCAGAGAGCGATATCTCTTCACCTTCATCAACCTCTGACTCTTCATATTCTGTAGCGACTGAAACCAGCTCTTGTAAATTTTCAACGCGGCCTTCATCTTGCGGATCACTACTGTTCGCCAACTCTGCAAGCAGACCACTCTGCTCTAAGACGGCTTGAGCGATTATCGAAGGTTTGGTATTTGCTTCGACTAGCGTGCGCAGCGAATCTAATAAGTGAATGAAGTCGTTGATCGCAACGAGTGAACGAGTAGGAATTCCTGGAGCGTTCTTGGCGTCGCAGAGCGCTCGCCAGAACGAGATTCCGTGAGTCGCCGCATGTAGATCAATGACATCAAGGGCGCGATCGCCGATTCCGCGCTTAGGGGTATTAATAA
>DAIOGE010000059.1:0-1098 GCA_036745375.1 Candidatus Nanopelagicaceae bacterium | reverse complement strand
CCGTTGAGCTCATTTTTCTCAGCAGAGATAATTCCCGCGACAGCACGCGCCGAATATTGCTTCGCATCGAGGTTGAGCTCACGAATGATCACCGTGAGCAATCGGACGCTATCGCTGGAGTCATAGATGGTAAATGAATTGGAATAACCCAACCTGGAAGCCTCTTGGCGCAAGATTCTGACGCAGGCGGAGTGGAAGGTAGAGACCCACATCGACTTTGCTCTCTCGCCTACTAACTCTGCGACTCGCTCTTTCATCTCGGCTGCAGCCTTATTAGTAAAGGTAATCGCCAACACTTCGTAGGGTGAGACACCTCGTTCGGCTAAGAGATATGCAATCCGGCGCGTAAGAACTCGAGTCTTTCCAGATCCAGCGCCAGCTACCACCAGGAGTGGTGATCCATGATGGATGACCGCCTCGCGCTGTTGCGGGTTTAGCCCCTCGAGTAGTGGTTCATCGCGCAGAGACATAGTTCCGAGTCTATCTATCTGCACTGATTCAGTAGGATTGCGCCATGGAACCTATGCTCGATAGTGAAGTAGAACGCATTCTGGTCGTCACAGCGCACCCCGATGATCTTGATTTCGGTGCGGGCGGCACTATCGCGCATTGGAGCGCAAAGGGAATCAAAATCTCCTATTGCATCTGCACCAATGGCGATCAGGGAGGCGTTGATGCCTCGATCTCTCGTGGGGAGATGAAGCAGATTCGCCGTCGGGAGCAGACTGAAGCCGGCAAGGTTTTAGGCGTTAGCGATATTCACTTCTTGGATTATCGCGACGGATGGCTCACCCCAACTATTGAGCTACGCAAAGATATTGTGCGAGTAATTCGTAAGGTGCGGCCACAACGCATGTTGATTCAGAGTCCAGAACGTAACTGGAATCGTCTGGGAGCCAGCCACCCAGACCATCTAGCGGCAGGTGAGGCAGCGATCCAAGCCATCTATCCAGATTCTGGAAATCCCTTTGCCTTCGAAGATTTGCTCCATGATGAACATCTAGAGCCTTGGGAGATCAAAGAGGCTTGGGTGATGATGGGAGAGGGCTATGACCATCATGTCGACATCACAGATACCTTCGATCTCAAGATGAAGGC
>DAIOGE010000058.1:4221-5678 GCA_036745375.1 Candidatus Nanopelagicaceae bacterium | reverse complement strand
GAGATCTTTATAGATGGCGATGCAGATTTAGAGTACAAATATGGCGAGCAGGTACCAGTGATCCATATAGATCATGCCCCTCATGACTTCTTTACCGTTAATCCAGAGCGATTTCGTAAGGCCTTTCAAACCCTCGATTAATTCTCTTTTGAGAGCACCTCATCTGCATCGATGATGCGATAGGCATATCCCTGCTCCGCTAAGAAGCGTTGACGATTTTGGGCAAAGTCTTGATCGATCGTATCTCGCGCAACAAGCGAATAGAAGCGCGCTCCACGACCATCTGCCTTAGGACGCAGAATTCGACCCAATCGTTGTGCCTCTTCTTGTCTGGAACCAAAGGTCCCTGATACTTGAATCGCGATCGTTGCATCAGGAAGATCGATCGAAAAATTCGCAACCTTGGAGACAACCAGACATTTAATCTCACCACTGCGGTAAAGATTGAAGAGGCGCTCGCGTTCTTTGACAGGAGTATCACCTTTAATAACTGGCACACCTAACTCTTCACCCAGCGCATCAAGTTGATCGAGATATTGTCCGATGACAAGTACTTGATCATCGGCATGTGCCCGCGCAAGTGCAACAGCTACCTTGCGTTTAGTAAGTGTGGTTGAGCAGAAGCGATATCGATCTTCTTGCTCGGCGGTGGCGTAGTTAAGGCGCTCTTCCTCAGTCAAGGTAATGCGAACTTCTACACAATCTGCTGGTGCTATGTAACCCTGTGACTCGATCTCTTTCCAAGGAACATCAAAACGTTTTGGTCCTATCAAAGAGAAGACTTCACCTTCCATGCCATCTTCGCGGACTAAGGTGGCGGTAAGACCAAGTCGCCTGCGCGATTGAATATCTGCGGTGAAGCGGAAGATCGGTGCGGGAAGTAGATGCACCTCGTCGTAAATGATTAGTCCCCAGTCGATAGCATCAAAGAGATCAAGATGGGCATACACGCCTTTGCGACGCATGGTCATCACTTGATATGTCGCGATCGTGACGGGACGAATCTCTTTCTTAGCTCCGGAATACTCGCCGATATCATCTTCATGAAGCGTTGTTCGGCGCAAGAGTTCATCGCGCCACTGCCTTGCGGCAACAGTGTTGGTTACCAAGATGAGTGTGGTTGCTTTGGCGTGTGCCATTGCCGCCGCACCAACGATTGTCTTGCCGGCGCCGCAGGGGAGTACTACAACTCCCGAACCACCGTGCCAGAAACCCTCAGCGGCCATCGCTTGATACTTGCGGATAGACCATCCATCTTCGCGCAGCGCTATCTCGTGGTGCTCACCATCGACATAGCCTGCAAAATCTTCAGCGGGCCATCCCAGTTTAAGGAGAGCCTGCTTTAAGAATCCACGCTGACCTGGGTGAACGACCAGCGTCTCATCGTCGATCTGCAAGCCCAACATAGGTGCGATTTTCTTGCCCCGCGTGACTTCGCGGAGTACCGCAGGATCATT
>DAIOGE010000058.1:0-4121 GCA_036745375.1 Candidatus Nanopelagicaceae bacterium | reverse complement strand
GGATGGTCGATATCGAGTAACAGAGTCTTGTCACTCTGGACAATCAGCGGACCATCAACCATTAATCAATTCCTTAATGAAGCCCGCAATCAACGAGATTCTGGGTTCGATCCTGCTTACAAAAATATGTTCATGGGCCGCGTGAGCACCATAACCTGAAGCACCCAAACCATCGAGCACCTTGCCCCCGGCAGCAGCGGCGATATTTCCATCACTTGCTCCACCTACAGATACATGACCAACTGGTGGGAAACCAAGATCAGCCGCGACCTTTTCGATGAGTTGGTAGAGCTCGGCAGTTGCTGCATGTTCTAGAGGCGGACGATTTATTCCACCAGAGATTTCTATTCGAGCATCTGGGTGAGATGCTTGCAAGGATCGAATCGCAGCATCTACTCGCACCAACTCTGATGACAGGAATGAACGCGCATCAATATCGAGTGTGGCAGTTGCGGGGACAGTATTGGTTGTCGATCCAGAGTGCATCACCGTTGGAACAACAGTCGTACCATGCTCGGGATTTTCTAGCGCTGACATTTGTAGAACAATTTTTGCGATCTCAGTTGTGGCGTTAACACCTTTTTCAGGTTCTAGACCCGCATGTGCTGCACGACCGTGAACTGTGATGCGGTACATCGAAGTTCCTTTGCGACCAATCTTGACTGTGTCGTCGATCGAAGATTCAAAGACCAGTGTTGCCTTGGCGCTCTTCGCTAAATTCTCAATTAGTTCGCGCGAGGCATGAGATCCGATCTCTTCATCGGTAGTGCCAACGAGAGCTACCTTTTCAAAGGCACCGGGGAGATCTTTAATGGCATACATCGCCTGTAAGAACCCGGCCTTCATATCGAAAATTCCCGGACCAAAGATCTGATCGCCCTCCTCGCGCCACAAAGGTAGGTATGAGTCGATTGGCCACACTGTGTCTAGATGGCAGAGGAGTACAACTTGGGGGTCCTTGCTTCCCCACCAGAAGACTGGGCGACCACCTGCGGTGGTTACTTCAGCGGGCTCTGCGAGGTTCCTAGCCGCGATCTTTACCGCCAGGTCGATAACCCCTTGGCAGGCTGCTAGGTCTTCACTCGGGGATTGAAACTCAACCAACTCTCGGAGATCGGCTAGAAATGTCATGGGATAAGCCTAGTTGGCGGGGCTCACGCCGGTGATGCGAGGAATGCGGAAGTGCGCGATCTCGCCCGTGGCGTGATCTCGGGCGACCAATGTGCCGAGCGAGATCGAGAGAGGATCGATGAGGCGGTTGGAGACCCCACCGTTGGTATCGGCATATCCAATGGTCAAACTTGCCCGCTCCTCTATGTATTGGTGCAAGAGGTCAACGGTCTCATTTGCCGTGGTTCTTGGAACTTCACGCGGCTTATGGGCGCTCGCCCGCTCGCCGGCACGAAGCGCGCGAACCGCGGCGCTAATGAGTGTTTCGCTAGGGGAGGTGAACTCTGAAATGACGCGAGGAGGCTTGGGTCTGGACTTGGCGCGTCTGACCTGCGGGGCGGTTACTAAAACTCCGGTCGCATTTTCGGCTGCCGGTAGGTAACCAGATTCTCGTAGCGCTCTCATTAATTCGACGCTATCAACATCGCTCACCAATACTTGAGGTGCCAACTTTCGCAGACGAAGATTTTCAATCCGCTTATCGTGGATTATCTCTTGAATTAGACCTTCATCCTCACAACGTATGTAAGAAGTGGTGCTACCTACACGAAGTTTTCCATGTCGCTTGGCAACATCATTGATCAGATACTCCAACGGTTGTGGCATCGGAGTTTTAGAAATCTTCTTCAAGAAATCTTTTATTTGATCTCCGGTTTGACCATGATCTAGACCGCGACGAATCGAGGCTTCGCTAAATCTATAGACGCTTGCACCACCACGACTTTCAATATCTGCAATCGTGCCGATCGCATTTGCTAGTTCTAAGGTCAGCGGACCAGGCGCAATTGCGCTGTTGTCGGCTTGTATAAGAATGTGATCTACCGGCTTAGGAAGCGCTTTTTCGATTCCCAACTCTTCATTCGTTATTAGTGCGAGCCCGAATGAAGAGAGCGCACCTTGGCCAGTCAGACCTAGCCACTCTGCCTCGCGCAAGATCCACTCTGCATAATCTCTATTGGCTCGAGTGGGGAGCAACCACTGCAAGGAAGCGTTCATCGAGTCAAGGGTTGGATCTAATTCCAGGTGATCTTTAAGAACATTGAGCATGACTCTCTTGAGCGTTGAAACTCCACCGCGATCTAACTCAGGTCCAAGTGCGGCAATGTTCTTAGATTCGCTCTTGCCGATCAGTCCACTCACTCGAGAGGTCTCCAGCCAGAGCGTTACTAAAGCATGCCATTGCTCTTCGATGCTCTTTGTAAGCCAGATATCAAAGGAATTTGTGGGAAGAATTTGATCATCTGTGTCTATGACAATGAGTCCACCGATATAGAGCAGTTCTGCAACAAATGCAGCGCAGGCCTCGGAAATCCCCAAATGTTCAGCGGTGCGCTTTAAATCTCTAACGCCCAATCCACCGGAGCGAAGTGCAGTCGGAGGCTCATCCGACCAGTTGTGGCCGAGCTCTTCCGCCCAACGCACAAAGGTGGAGATGTTGGCGATAGCAGCTTGATCTACTGCTTTCTGCTTACGCGATGCTCCAACGAGCGCTGGACAGGTAGGTACTAACTCTTTAAATACCTTTCCATCGCGCAGATGCATGGCAACTTCACGCGGAAGTAGCACCGTCTGCGAATCAAAGGGGATCAAGAAATTATTTTCTAATAACCATTTGATTGCCGGAGGTGCTTTCTTAACATCGGCGATCTGACCTTTAGGAGGGCCCCAGACCATCTTCATGAGGGTCTCTCGGGCGCCCTTCGGTGCTTGCTCCAACGCTGCAAAATCAACGGGCCGTGATCCTTTGGGTCCGAGGCCTGCCGGGCTCTCTCCCATGATGGTTCGCAAATTTGATGGAACGCGATAACCCTCACCATCTTTATAGAGCAAGGCGAGTTCCCATAGCGATTCAACTGCGCTTATCGCCTCTTTACTTGTAACGCTTAATATCTGCAGCAATGGGGCAGGTTCATCGAGAGTGCAGATCGCGGAGAGAATATCTAACCTAAATTTATCGAGAGTCTCACGAGCGCGGAGCAAACTTGGAGTCGAATTCGCTCGCGCGGAAAGCGCCATGAGATCGGTCGGGACTGGGGAGATTAAGTCTGGACGCAACGAAAAGAGCGCTTTGATCTGATCATCAGATCGGTTGCGCAGCTCCTCCGTAAAGGAGGTGAAGGAGATCGTTGAGTTAGACATAACTGCCCTACATTACTGGGGTTTAGCTACCTACCGCGACGCCAACTCCAAGGGGAGAGTAAGGTGGCTAGTTTTACTATCCGGCCGAGAACCGGGGCGGCGAGGCGTTTTAAGGCTCGCATTCTTCTAAAGTCATAAATTGGCCAGTGCTCGTGCAGCGCGTGGAGCTGCAAGAGAGTATCTGGGTTGATCGCGCGTGGATTTCCTACCGCTTGTAGGAGCGGAATATCGTGATGACTATCGGAATAGGCATAGGAGTTTGCGAGATCAATTCCGCGCTCCTCGGCCAAGAGTTTTACTGCGATCGCCTTATTTGGACCATGGAGTAGTTGACCAATTAATTTTCCGGTGTAGACACCGTCCTTTACTTCAGCAACTGTGCCTAGCGCACCTGTAAAGCCCAGGCGTTGCGCGATGAGATCGGCGAGATCTTTGGGAGTCGCAGTAACTAGCCAGACCTCTTCATTTTGATCGAGGTGATTATTAGCGATTTCGATTGTTCCTTGCCAGAGAGCTGGCGATACATATTCGTCGTAAACCTCGATGCCCATCTTCTCAATGATTGATGCATCGTGACCTCTAAAAAATTCACAGGCGGCCCCTTGGATCTTCGCGATCTCCTCTTTGTTCTCAACACCAGAAAGGCGATAGCGGAGATTAGCCATCACAAAGTTAGAGATATCTTTCCTAGTGAAGAAACCTCGTTGGTACATCCCCTTGCTGAGAAAAAATAGAGAGGAGCCACGCATCAAGGTATTGTCGACATCAAAGAAAGCTACTCGCTTCGGTGTGAGCGCCATATCACTAGCCTA
>DAIOGE010000057.1:0-5734 GCA_036745375.1 Candidatus Nanopelagicaceae bacterium | reverse complement strand
AGTCGATTGAGCGCGAACGGATATGTAGTTAGCAAAACGGATGGACGCAGCAACAAAATCTCAGCGAACGAAGAGAGCATAATTTTTAAACCTCTCGCCGATTTACTCACAGTTACATATGGTCCACTTCCTGTCCTCAACCGGGAGTTTTCGGGAATTGAAGGAATCGACTTCGCATATATTTTTGGATCTTGGGCCGCTCGATATCAAGGGCAATCTGGACCGATTCCTGAAGATGTTGATTTGCTCATCGTTGGTACAGCGGATCTCGATCAGTTAGATGGAGCAGCACAACGGGCAGGGCAATTATTACTTCGAGAGGTGAATGTGAGACGGGTATCTAATCAAGCATGGAGTCAGGGTGATGATCCATTTTTGAAGACGGTCAAGGCAAATCCAGTTGTTGAGTTGAAGTTGTTTGATAAGAAAGCATGAGTTCGATTGAGATACGTTTTATAAATCCCGGCCAAGGTAGCAAAACCGTACAGAAATTTATAGAAGGTGCGAGATTGCAGCAGGTGGTTGCAAGTCGCACTCATGCAGATCGCTTAGTGCGGCAGTCTCGGAATCACTTACTCTCTGCATCAAAACTTGCGGATAGTGATCCAGAAGGAGCTTACTCGGCGCTCTATGACGCAACCCGCAAGGCTCTAGTTGCGATATTGGAAGTTCAAGGATTACGACCAACGACAAAGGGCGGACACTTTATTATTTGCGAAGCCCTTGAAGTGCAGATCAATCCTCCTTTTGATGATGTTATAACGCCATTTAACAGAATACGAAAGATGCGTAACGCTCAGGAATATCCAAATTTGGAGCAACCGGAGCTAACTACTGAAGATGTTCTCGAAGATTTGGCGAAATCAACGAGAATTGTTGAAATAGCCCAATCTTTGCTCAATCAGTTTTCTGTATTTGAAAGAGATTAAAGTTTTGACTTTAACTCTCCGCGAAACGATAACCTATTCCAAGTTCCGTGATGATGTATATGGGACTCTTGGGGTTGGGTTCTAGCTTCTGACGAAGTTGCGACACAAAAAGTCGTAATGAGCCGTTCTCTTCGGCATAGTTGGTACCCCAACCCGCGTCCAAGATTTTGCGTTTTGTAACGAGGGATCCGCGATTTAAGGCCAGGACTTCCAGAACCTTCCACTCTGTTTGGGTTAGGTGGGGAGCGGGCGAATCGCCAGCAGTCCTTGTAATGGAACGACGCGTGAAATCAATGAGCAGGTCGCCCATGGTGATGGTGCGAAGTTCTATCTTTTCTTCACGGCGACGCGATACGGCTCGGATTCGCGCGAAGAGCTCCTCTACATCAAAGGGTTTGGTGATGTAGTCATCTGCGCCATTTTCAAGAGCGGTGATTTTGTATTTGGAATCAGTGCGACCCGATAAAACTAATATCGGGACGTTGCTCCACTTTCGTACGCTTGTTATTACGGTCAATCCGTCGCGATCGGGTAAGCCCAAATCCACAATGATGACGTCAGGATGCTTATCTGCTGCCAACGCGATGCCAGTTTCTGCGTTGGGGGCAGCGATCATCTCGTAACCACGTGCCTGCATATTTACCTTGAGGGCGCGGATGATCTGTGGCTCATCGTCGATTACCAGAATCTTTTCCATAGTCACTTTATTCGCCAGAAGAACCAGTGGTAGGGATAGTTACGATTGCAGTGAGGCCACCACCAGGAGTCTCTTCAAGAGTTAGTTCAGCCTCCATTGCTTCGGAAAGTCCGTGGCTGAGTGCGAGTCCAAGTCCAACTCCGCGACCGTTATCGATATCACCAAGTCGCTTGAAAGGTGCGAAGGCCTCTTTCTTGAGTGAGGGTTCGATTCCCTTGCCGTAATCGATAATGCGAACTTGGACTTCGTCGCCATGTTCAGAGACGCTGATTTGTGGTTTCTTCTCCGACTTTCCATGTGTGATTGCGTTGTCGATCAAGTTTGCGAGCACTCGCTCTAATAGACCAGGGTCTGTGCGGACATCTGAGACCTCGGGTCCTTCAATTAATTCAACTGCATCAGGTGGGGCGGCGATTGATTTGAGAGCTGTGGGGATTACATCGTAAATAGATACTTCTTGTAGGTGAACTGCCAGCGAACCGGCTTGCAGGCGACTCATATCAAGTAGGTTTTCGATTAAGCCCTTCAATCGTTCTAGAGAAGAACTAGCGGTACCAAGAAGTTCACGACGATCTTCCGATGACCAGGTGACATGCCTTTAAAACCTTCAGACCAAGGCAGGTATTGCTGGAGCCGAAGGATTCAGTATAGGAAGAGTATGGAAATTCCAGAGAAGCTAAGAAGGGAAGCGGCGTAGCCTTTCCAGGATTGTGAAGACCGGGCGTCGATACCAATGCTGGAATAGAAGCGCTTTTCCAGCCAGCCAACTTTTTCTGATCGAAATACCTTGGCCATGTAATTGCCGAGGGGGACGATGGAGAGACCGATCAGAACAACGAGTGCAAGATCGGTGAAAAGGGTTGATGAAAGTTCGCTCATTTAGAATTTCTCCGGCAAGAGGAGTGCGACGATTAAATATCCAGTAAGCAAAATTGCCAGGATAAGCCCGATTGTCTGTGCCATTAGATCCGCCCTAAGCCTTTCAATATCAATCCGAAGGCAGCGAAGATCACGGCAAAACCAGCGATAGCTAGTACGTCAGCCATCAGAATTCCTCCTCATTAAAACCCATAGGTAGTCCCAAGAAGTGGGGCTACGGCAATAGGTTAGGAATGAGGCGATGGGTAGAGGGTGAAAAATGAAAATGACTAACAACTTCCTAACAGCCCCTCGCATGGAGCAGGTGTGGAGTCAGCCTCACTAGATAGGCTTGCCAAATGTCCAGCGGCAAGAACCAGCAGATGAAATTGGTGGGTGAGGCCCTATCTGCCGCGATTGAAGCTATTGGTGGCCAACCGCGCGAAGGTCAGATTCAGATGGCAGAAGCTGTGGCCAATGCGCTCACTGATCGACATCACCTACTAGTTCAAGCGGGAACTGGCACCGGTAAGTCGCTGGCCTACCTGGTTCCGGCATTGGTTCATGGCAAGAAAGTTTTAGTGGCTACGGCAACTTTGGCGCTGCAACGTCAGCTGGTGGAACGCGACCTTCCCAAGATTCAACCTGCGTTAGAGAGGGTCCTAAAGCGCGATCTCACATTCGCTGTCTACAAGGGCGTGGGCAATTACCTATGTTTGCAGAAGATGAACGGCGCCGAACAAGATCCCGATGGTGAAGTTCTGATGGAGATCGGAATTCTCGAGAAAGATCAGAAGCGTCTTAAAGCATGGGCCACGACTCCTGGGATAACCGGTGATCGAGATGATGCCCCCGACGTTGATCGCAGGGTATGGGCGGCAAATTCAGTTTCAGGACGCGAGTGCATCGGTAAAGATGATTGCGCTTTTGGTTCGCAGTGTTTTGCAATAGCCGCTAAAGCTAAGGCACAGACCGCTGATGTTGTCGTAACAAATCATACGTTGCTTGCTATCGAGATCGTCGATAACCATCCGATCTTGCCAGACCGCGATGCGGTGATTTTGGATGAGGCGCACGAGTTCATGGATCGCACTACACAGGCTGTAACCGAAGAACTCACAGCGGCACGAGTGGAGCGGGCTGCCAAGATGGCAGCAAAACACATTCCTAGCAAGGCGACGGTCGCATTTAACAAAGCGGCAGATGAGTTTGCCGAAGCGTTGGCTGATTTCGCAGCCGATGTACGTAACGACCCCAGCAAATCAGGGCGGCTGCCTGAACTTCCAAAGCAACTTGAGTCGCCTATTCGTAAAGTGAAAGAGGCTTCAGCTGCCGTCGTTGCTTTGATCAACGCCGACTCTGATGTGATCGAATCTGATCTGATGGCACAGCGTGCTCGCGTTAAAGGAGCAACGGCGGAGATTCAGACAATCGCTACCAAGATGCTTCGTCCAGGTGCTGATCAGGTTATGTGGTTTGAGCCAACATTTTCCTCGTTGTATTTGGCGCCGCTTGAGGTATCTGATGTCCTGCGTCGCAATTTGTTAACGGAGTCTCCGGTGATCGCAACATCGGCAACACTGACAATTGGAAAATCTTTTGATGCGATCGCACGATCCATTGGCTTTGTTGTGGGTCAAGATATTGATGAAGAGGCGGAAGAGAGTCGTGGCGCGATAGACCCCGCCAATGTGCAGATGCTCGATGTGGGTTCGCCCTTTGATTTCGCCTCTCAAGGAATGTTGTATTTACCGCGCCACCTTGCAGAGCCTGGTCGCGATGGACCTGCTAAAGATGCTTTGACGGAGCTGGGGGAGTTGATCGAAGCCGCGGGTGGTCGCACGCTGGCGCTCTTTAGCTCATGGCGCGGAGTTGAGATGGCCGATGAACATCTGCGTCGCGTGCTCGCTGAACTCAAGATGCCGATCATTACCCAAAGACGCGGTGATTCAGTAGGACCGCTGGTCGAGAAATTTGCTAAAGATCCACGCTCAATTTTGCTCGGCACGATCTCGCTGTGGCAGGGGATCGATGTGCCGGGGCCTTCTTGCACGTTAGTAGCGATTGATCGCATTCCATTCCCGCGTCCTGATGAACCTGTGATGAGTGCGCGCTCTGCTCAGGCAGATAAATCTGGTGGATCTGGATTTATGCAGGTCTCACTGCCACGTGCTGCCCTCTTGCTGTCGCAGGGGACAGGTCGATTGATTCGTTCGATTGACGATCGAGGAGTCGTGGCAATATTGGATTCACGAATTGTTACGAAGCGATACGGATCAATCTTGCTCAACTCGATGCCACCGTTCTATCGCACTAGCGACGGCGCTGTCGTTAAAGAATCACTCAAGCGTTTAGATAAGCAGTTCTCCGAGCAGGGCCTGTAAATCCGGCCAGTGTTTGGCAAATGATGGATGAAGGTGCATACCAGCCACATCATCAAAGGCAACCCAACGAATCTCCTGCGATTCATCGTTCATCTCATGAGCCACTAGATCTGGGCTCACCAAAGCAATGATGGTGTCGTAACGCCACGGGCCGTGATTATCGGTGAAGGTATAAATAGGTTCGATTAAGTCTGTATCTATACCTAGTTCTTCGCGGGCTTCGCGCTTGGCGCCTTCCAAAATGGATTCATGACTATCTTTAGCACCGCCTGGGATTCCCCAGGTGTCACCGTTATGTACCCACGGCGCGCGGTGCTGTAACAAGATGGTGCCATCACGAATAAGCAAGAGTCCGGCGGCGCCATGCAACCCCCAGTGCTTATTCCCGCAGCTGCACTGAATCCAGCCGTCCCCATCCCTTGATGTCATGTTCCTAGCGTGGCATGACTTTCCACAACTTTCTCGCATACACAGGACATCTGAGAGTGAAGAGCCTGTGAACGTGCTCCCTCCTAGCCTTCAAAGATGATCTTTATGGCAGGTTTACTGATGGCGGCAAATTGTGCGGCGGGACCGTGCGTGCAGGTTTACACCGACCCGACCACACACCAATTAATTATTACCGCAAACCAGAATCGACCGGGAACGACAGTGGCTCCGCATCCCAGACCTGCGCCAACTCGTCCCTACGTTCCACGGCCCCGACCAATCGTGAAGCCAAAGCCACAGACCTGGATTCCTTACAAAGTTACGCCGATAGTTCATAGACCATATAAGCCTCCAGTGAAGAAGAAGCCGACCGTTATTCATAAGGTTGTCACCGCGGCTCTGTCGTTATCGGATCAGATCACTCGTCTCTTACCTGG
>DAIOGE010000056.1:2616-5963 GCA_036745375.1 Candidatus Nanopelagicaceae bacterium | reverse complement strand
ACTGACGACCTTCCGCTTACAAGGCGGATGCTCTACCACTGAGCTAGGGAGGCGGACCGCCGTAGGCGGATCAACTGCGAGGCGTAATTATGACACGTCAAAAAGGCAGAAGCGAACCCGCTCATATCGGGGTAGGTTTCGCAGGTGCGCCTTGGAGTCCTTGATGTCGGTTCTAACACAATCCACCTGCAGGTGGTCGATACCCACCCTGGAGCTCGCCCCAACCCCACTTTTAACTATAAAGAGGAGTTGCGCCTCACAGAGTTCTTAAACAATCAAAATGAGATCACTGAAGAGGGAATCGCCCTGCTGCGCAAATCAATTGGCAATGCGGTCATTCAGGCTCGCACTGTGCAGGTCAAAGAATTTCTTCCGTTTGCAACTTCAGCACTACGCGAAGCGGCAAATGGCGAGAGCATCATCGCTGGAATCAACAAGGAATTTAAAATTGATTTACAAGTACTCGAAGGTGATGAAGAAGCCAAGCTCACCTTCCTTGCAGCACGACGTTGGTTTGGTTGGTCAAGTGGTCGCCTACTTGTAATCGACATTGGTGGAGGATCGCTTGAGATTGCAGTTGGTGTTGATGAATCTCCAGAGGTAGCGACATCGCTTCCGCTCGGTGCATCACGTTTGACTCAAAAATTTCTCAAAGGTAATCCATATTCCCAAAAGGGAATCAATGAGATGCGCGATCACATTGAATCGCAATTAGAAGCTGTCTTGCCTGCACTAGTGAAACACCAAGATTCTGATCGTTCTATTGCAACAAGCAAAACGCTACGCACCTTGGCTCGATTAAGCGGCGATTGGTATGACACCAGCGGTGATCACATCAAATTTGATGTTATTCGAAAGATTGCAACTCGCTTGGCAGATATGACTCACGAAGATCGCACTAAGTTACCTGGCGTCTCGTCCAACCGCGCTAAGCAGATCGTGGCGGGAGCTTTTGTAACAGAAAGTGTGATGCGCAATCTCGATCTCAAAGAACTTGAGATCTGCCCGTGGGCACTGCGCGAAGGCATTGTTTTGAAATATATGGATTGGATGGAGAAGAGCTAGGGATTAAACCTTAGGCGCTTCTATCCGATCAATTTGTAGAACCTCTTTCTTATTATGAAAGAGCACCCAGGCCTCGCCCGGCAATAATTTGTTATCTGGATAATCAAAGTCAATCTTCTTGGTTAACTTCTCCATCATTCGCGGCAAGACCGGATTGTGGCTACACAAAATAATCTGCTTGTTCTTCTTGATTAGCTCCTTGGCGTAGTCGATCGCCTTCTCTTTATTCTTCTTGTAGGTGTACTCACTAACAGCATTGGTAATAATCGGGTTTATTTGTAGTGCTTTAGCCATCTGGGCCACTGTATCGAGGCACCGGACCGCATCCGATGTATGAATCTCATCTAACCCAAAAACTTGATAGAGCGACAACATTCGCTTTGCTTGCTGTTGTCCCAAGATCTGAAGTGGTCGATCTTCATCCTCACCTTGCCACTCGGTACGCTCCAAAGCCTTGGCATGGCGCAACATGATGAGGGCAGAGGAATCAAATGGCGTTGCACCAAAACGTTCCAAGATATATCGATCGCTATCCCGTGTCGCTTTGAATGCCGCGGACTGTAGGTCGAGCCAGATAATTTGATCGACTTCTTCATTGGGGTGGAATGCGCTGTTATCATCAACAAGTGAGGCGCTCCAATAGGCCACATTCTTTAGCCCATCTGGAACGTAATACTCAACCGAGCCAACGTAAGGTCCTAGTTTGATGCTCAACCCGGTCTCTTCAAGGACCTCGCGATAAGCACATGAGATCAGCGCTTCACCATCTTCTAGCTTTCCCTTTGGGAGCGACCAATCGTCGTATCGCGGGCGATGAACGAGGAGAACCTCGACCTCACCTTCGATATCTCTACGCCATGCAACTCCACCGGCGGCGATGATGCTTGGAGTCATCCTCGAGCTCGATACCAGTCGATCGCAGATGTGTGGAAATCCTTCAATCTCACACCATCGGGACCGTTCTTTACCTCGAGCCACTTACCGTCAGGCAATAGTTCCCAACGGACAAATTCATCCGAGAGGTAACTATCAATGGCACCGATTAAAAATCTCTTGTGATCGCCTTGCGTGATCTGAACCAAGCTCTCTACGCGACGATCCAAATTGCGGTGCATTAAATCGGCGCTACCAATATAGAGCTCATCGCTTCCATCATTAGCGAAATGAAAGATACGCGAGTGCTCAAGAAAGCGACCGACGATTGACCTGGCTCGAATATTGTCAGAGAGACCAGGAACGCCAGCACGGATTGCGCAGATGCCTCGCACAACAAGATCGACTTTAACTCCAGCCTGCGAAGCCTTGTAAAGCGCTTCCACAAACTCTTCATCGAGAATGGAGTTGAGCTTCATGCGGATAAAAGCAGTCTTTCCCGAGCGATGATTTGCAATCTCACGATCGATGCGCTCGAGCAGACCTGTTCGCATGGTGCGCGGAGCAACAAGCAGACGCGAAAAGGCGGTCTGTGGAGCAAAGCCTGAGAGTTGGTTGAAGAGCTTATTTACATCCTCTCCAAGCACAGGATCTGAAGATAAGAGTCCGAAATCCTCGTACAAACGAGCGGTTTTTGGATTGTAATTACCGGTACCAATATGCGAATAACGCCTAATTCCATTGGCCTCTTGGCGCACCACAAGAGAAAGTTTGGCATGGGTCTTAAAGCCAATCAGGCCGTAGACCACGTGCACTCCCGCATCTTCAAGTTTTCTGGCCCAGCGCACATTGGCTTGTTCGTCAAAGCGGGCACGGATCTCAATCACTGCAAGAACTTGCTTTCCAGCTTCAGCGGCTTCGATCAGCGCCTGCACAATCGGTGAATCACCCGATGTGCGATAGAGGGTCTGCTTGATTGCAAGCACATGTGGATCGGAGGCAGCAGACTCGAGGAAGCGAACCACGCTCGAAGTAAATGACTCATATGGGTGGTGCAACAAAATCTCGCGACGGTGCAACGCATCAAAGAAGCTGTCCGTTGAGTCTGGATCAGTTTCACGCAAATCCGGTGCAACCTGATTTCTGTATGGTGGGAAGCGCAACTCCGGCATATCGATATCAGCGATCTGGTTGAGACCAGTGAGATCAAGTGGTTCCTTATAACGACTTATATCCTCTTCATTGATATTGAGTTCATCCATCAATGTGCGAAGCAGTTCTGGCTGAATATCGCGATCAACTTCCAAACGAACAGGTGGACCAAATTTACGGCGGAGCAACTCTTGCTCCATCGAAGCAAGAAGATCTTCCGACTCTTCCTCTTCCAACTCTAAGTCAGCGTTACGAGT
>DAIOGE010000056.1:0-2516 GCA_036745375.1 Candidatus Nanopelagicaceae bacterium | reverse complement strand
ACGCGGATCATGTAAAAATCGTCAAGGTTGGATGAGAAGATCGCTAGGAAGCGACAGCGTTCAAGGAGTGGGACCGTTGGATCTTCTGCTAACTCAAGAACACGCTCGTTAAAGGCCAACCAGGAGAGCTCACGATCAATGAGTCGTCCACGAGGATCCTCGCTGATTCGGTGAGACATGTTGATAGTTTGCCGTATTTAAGTGAACAAAAGGTTACTAGAGGGTTGCCGAGGCGCGGTTAGCCGCGATCTGGTGCAGAACGATCGCTGTAGCAACGCTGGCGTTGAGGGATTCAACGCTAGATTGCATCGGAATCGAGAGGATGAGGTCGCAGGTCTCGCGAACCAAGCGCGATAGACCTTTACCCTCGCTACCGACGATGACATAAACAGACTCGAGAGCGAGTGAGAATTTAGGAAGTGACTCATCGCCTTCAGCATCTAATCCGACCACAAAGAATCCAGCCTTCTTGGCATCTTCGAGTGAACGAACCAGATTGGTGACCTGCGAGATAGGGAGTCGTGCCGCTGCGCCTGCGCTTGATTTCCAAGCAGATCCCGTCATCGCCGCCGTGCGACGCTCTGGAATGACAACTCCATCTGCGCCAAAGGCAGCTGCGCTTCGGACAATTGCACCAAGATTATGAGGATCTGTGACCCCATCAAGACCGATAAGTAGCCCCGGCTTCTTCGACTTCTTGAGTAACTCTTCAAAGTTGGCATATTGGAATGGCTTGATCACCAGGGCAATTCCTTGGTGCATGGTAGTTCCCGTCAGACCATCAAGGACCCCGCGAGAGACCTCTTTGATGAGTAGGTTCTGATTCTTGGCAAGGCGCATCGCCTCTTGCATACGCTCATCGATCTCAGCGCGCTCGGCGACCAAGAGCTCCTTAGCAGGGACTTTTGCGCGTAGAGCTTCGACCACCGGGTTACGGCCGGCAACGGCATCCGAGGATGGCTTGGTCTCGCGCCGACCCTCTGGTCTACGAGTCTGTTCTCGCTTTGGTGCCGCTGCGCTTTCGCGCCTCTTCTTACCTGGACGCATTAGCTGATACTCCATCTGGTGCCTTGGGGGGTATCTTCGATAACCACACCTAGCGCCGCTATTTGATCACGGATTGCATCTGCTGCTGCAAAGTCTTTTCTGGCACGAGCCGCTGCACGTTGCTCCAGTGCCAGTGAAACGAGTCCATCGAGCACCTGCTCGTTGGCGCTTCCATCAGTGGCAAAAATTTCATCAAAGGGATCGCAACCTAATATCGAGAGTGCTCCGCGAATCTCTGCTGCAGCGTTCTGCACTGCAACCCGATCATCGGCGGCAAGCGCAGTATTTCCTGTTCTTAAAATCTCTGCGATTACCGCCAGCGCAGTAGGAACCGCAAGATCTTCATTCATCGCCTCGGTAAATGCAGCCGAAATAACTCCATCTGGAACTTCACCGAGAATATCGGTGGCGCGTTTTAAGAAACCTTCGATGCGACGAAAATTGACCGCCGCCTCTTCTAATGCGTCAAAGGAAAATTCCAACATAGAGCGGTAGTGCGCGCTGCCAAGATACCAACGCAATTCGATACCGCGAACTCGCTTCAAAATCTCGTGTACTTGCAAAGAGTTGCCCAATGATTTAGACATCTTCTCACCAGATGCAGTGACCCAGGCGTTATGCATCCAAATATTTGCAAATCCCCATCCAGCAGATTGCGATTGTGCAATCTCATTTTCATGGTGCGGAAAAATTAGATCGAGTCCGCCACCATGAATATCAAATGATTCACCAAGGTAGGCGTGTGCCATCGCAGAGCATTCCAAATGCCATCCAGGTCGACCCGCACCCCAAGGAGTAGGCCACGATGGATCTCCGGGCTTAGCCGCTTTCCAGAGTGCAAAATCCCGTGGATCTTTCTTATATGTTAAATCTGCATCTTCTGCTGATTGCAGATCATCCAATTTCTGACGAGAGAGCGTTAAGTAAGAGCTGAGGTGGCGCACATCAAGATATACGTCGCCATTGCCGGGTGCATACGCGCTTCCATTGGCGATCAGAATCTCCATGAGCTCAATCATCTGTGTGATGTGGCCCGTTGCGCGAGGTTCATATGTAGGCGGTAGAACATTGAGAGCGCGATAAGCCTCGGTAAATGCCCGCTCATACTTTTGGGCAACTGCCCACCACGGAATCTCTTCGTGAACCGCCTTGTGCAAAATCTTGTCATCGATATCCGTGACGTTACGAATGAAGGTAACGTCGTACCCGCTGGCTGTTAACCAGCGGCGCAAAATATCGAAGTTAACTCCGCTGCGAACGTGGCCGATATGAGGTGGAGCTTGAACGGTGGCACCACAGAGATAGATTCCAACCTTGCCCTCGTGCAATGGTTTGAAATCAGCGACTTCACGAGTCGCCGTGTTGTAAAGCTTTAGGTGCGCTGACATTTGGAAATTCTACCGTGCGCGATACGAGAGCAGAGCAGTGGCGATTGCCGATATCCCGCGGCCCTCACCAGTAAAGCCCAG
>DAIOGE010000055.1:0-6175 GCA_036745375.1 Candidatus Nanopelagicaceae bacterium | reverse complement strand
GCGCTCTTGAAATCAGCAAGTGAAGAGGTCTGCTTGTCGCGTATCTTTGCGAGGTCATCCCAGAGTCGAACTCTCACTGCGTCCTCTGCACCTTCTCGCGATATGAAGTCAATCACTTCTTCTTGATTTAGTGGACCGCCCTGCATATAAAGCGTCTGGACGCTGGCGTGCGAGAGTTTAGAAAGATAATCATGGTTTGTTGTCACCAAATATCGCTTCGCAGCAACATGCAACCTCACGGGTTCGCTAACTGTGGCAGGGAAGCGAGCTTCAATCCATTGCGCCCCGACAACATCATGATGCATATCAATTCCAGAATCTTGAGCCCCTGGAGCATCATCTACTAAGAGATGGCCGATGTCGTGAAGGAGTGAGGCGACTACTAAATAATCTGGAGCGCCGGCCTCTCGCGCTAAATCACCACATTGCAACATGTGCTCTACAAGTTTTACATCTTCACCTAAATACTCTTCGGCGATTCCAGTGGTAAAGATCTTTTCAATCTCTTGGTAAACCTTGCTCATCCGACTCTCCTTCGACTCTTTTTCAACCATAGGAATCTATTGCGGTCGCTCTCCGTGCCAGCCATAGATTCAAGAGAAAATCTCTCTCCTCTTCTCTGCCAATCATTGGCGGCGAGAATACGTGAAAGGCCAGCAAGATTTACTGGGCTCTCCAAATTCGAGACTGACTCTTCTAAAACGATAGGACTCTGGTGATCAAAGTTTGTTGTTGCAATGACAATATGTGTCTCATCCTCAAAGAACTCGACGAGTCGCCCTTGCTGCGGCCAATCAATTAGAGAGCTTGTCATGATGTGCCAGAAACCGAAACCGTCATGATCACCTACAAAGCGAATCTCGTTCTCATGGTTGTGACCGGCAAGCCAAGCAATAATTCGCTCGTGCTTAAGCAGTTCCTGCGTTAACTCCTCGACACATACCCGACGATCCATATTGAGCGGGGTGTAGTCGTTGTAGAGGGTGTGAAGCGGATGGTGCGAGAGCAATACAAAATACTGTGGAACAACATCGCTTAATACTCGTTTTAACCAGAGAAATTGTGACTCATCTAGGGAACCCTGCCACCCGCCGTGAACATTGACTGTATCCAAAGAGATGAGGCGAACTCCCCCAATATCCTGGTACCAGTACTTAGTGCCATGAAGTGCATTCTCTTCCGTTAATCCATGTCCGCCATGGCCGCAGCTCAAGTGAATCTTGGCCCAATCGCTCGGTTGGTTAGTGCGACGCCTTGGGTCTGCAGTGATTGGGCGCGTGCTTGCTCCAGCTAGTGGTGGGTATGCGGTTGGGCCAACCTCACTCCACTTAGATACAAAATCTTGGAGATCAAGTTCTGGTGATAACTCAGTAATTTTTTGATCGCCTACAGCGAGTGCGAGAAGAGATTCATCGCTCGGCACCGTTCCTTGCAAAAGAGCATCATGATTTCCATGCGTTGCAAACCAACGATGTTTAGTTCCAGTCGCAACAAAGGGCTTGCGAATCGCGCTCGTAAGTCCAGAGACTTCCGGAAATCCGTAGAGCGCACGTGGATAATCAATCTCGCACCCTTGCGGAGTTCCCTCTGGATTCCAATATGAGCGATCATAATTCTCGGGATTGGTTTGAGCTACACCTTCCCATTGTGAATGATCACCAGAGTCTGGAGTTAAATCACCACCATCAAGCAGAGTGAGATACCAATCAAGTTCATTGGCTTGAGCATTATCTGTGACATCGCCGGTGAGAACGACGGCATCAATCTCGCGAGTTGAAAATAACCCTGTGTTAATCACATTTGTCGTTTGAATCATAGATTCTAAAGTTTGGGTGGTTAATATTTCTTGGGCGCGATAGGCACCTACGAGACCGATATGTTCGCTGATCGGATTATGTGGGTCAGAGAATCGATCTACACCTTCTGCGCGCGCTGGAGATTGCGCATCACAAATGTGAAGATCGCTCAGATGAATGAGAGAAAGGATCGGAGAGAAACTTTCTCCTATAACTTCTCCGCGGTGTTCTTCACCTTCTACAACTTCTAAATTGCGCCAACCCTTTTCATTTGGAGCTCCCCGAACGATCTTCTGCCAAGAGGAGAAAGGCTCAGACATGTTCAATCATCACGGCATCTGAGTTAATAGAGAGCCTGACAAAATCGCCGGTATCTATCTTCTTAGCCTCTTTGCTGGTGATTTCTGCGTAAATCAGATCAGGAGTCCCGACATCGATCCCAAGTCGAGTAACTGGGCCAAGGAATGACTTGGTAATTACCGTTGCCCCTTCATCTGCCTTCTGGACTTCGAACTCCTCTGGGCGAATCAAAGCGCGAACTTCATCACCCTTCTTGACTGCAGGAGAGTGATCCGAGATTTCCAAACTCTGGCTGAGCACGAGTACCGAAGACTTGGATTCCGTAACGGCGGGAATGTAGTTGGTGAGTCCAACGAAGCCGGCCACAAACGGTGTGCGGGGCTTGTTGTAGAGCTTCCCTGGCTCATCAATCTGCTCGAGCACTCCCTTATTTATCACTCCGACTCGATCTGAGATCGCCATCGCCTCTTCTTGATCGTGGGTCACAAAGAGGGTGGAGATTCCGATTGTGCTTTGAATCCGGCGAATCTCTTCACGGAGTTGTGCTCGAACCTGCGCATCGAGGGCTGAGAGCGGCTCATCTAACAGCAATACAGATGGTTCAATCGCAAGAGCTCTGGCAAGGGCTACCCGTTGCTGCTGTCCACCTGATAGTTGGGTTGGACGACGATCGGCTTGAGTGCTTAAGCCAACTAGATCAAGCAACTCACGCGCACGAGATTCACGCTTATGTGAATCAACTCCTCGCACCCGCAATCCATAAGCCACATTCTCAATCGCTGTCATATTTGGGAACAGTGAATATGCCTGGAAGACCATTCCAATATTTCGCTTATTGGCTGGAACCTGCGACATATCTTTGCCATCGATCTCAACGATGCCTTCATGCTCCTTATCGATACCTGCCAAAATGCGTAGCGCCGTTGTCTTGCCGCAGCCCGAAGGTCCGAGCAAGGTAACGAGCTCACCTGGCTTGATCGTTAATGAGAAATCATCGAGCGCTTTAACGGTGCCGAAGGTGCGCTTCACATTACGGAATTCAACGGTGCTTCCATGTAGATCCATTATGCAACCCTCTTTCTCTGTGCAAATAAACTCTTAATGCGCGGTATGAATGCAATAACAATGAGGAAGATCCAAGCGCCACCCAGTGTGGTAACTGAGATTGCGATCGAGCCATAGATGTTCTGTTGAGAGACATTGGTCGCCCACGTTGGGAAGGTATGGAAATGTAGTAGCACTGCCAAGGTGTACTCCCCGAGAGAAAGTGCAAAGGTGATGAAGAGCGCACCGGTAGTAGATGATCGAATCGCAGGAATGATCACCATTGTGAGCGTCTTAAACCAGTCAGCGCCCAAACTCTGTGAGGCTTCCACCAAAGTGCTCAGAGCTACAGATTGCAGCCCTATATCTAGTGTGCGATAGACATATGGCATCGCAACAACGACATAGAAGAAGCAGAGCTCATATGAAGTCGATTGCAGACTCTTTGGCATAGCTACTTGTGCACCGATAGCCAAGGAAACTACTGGGATAACAATGGGGAGCAGACATAGGATCTCAACAAGCCTGCGATACCTGCGGCCACCTAGGTGGACATAGACCACGGTAGGAACCATCAGGACCAAGACAATCAATATTGTGATTGCTGCGATACGAAGTGATGTCAGAAGCGCAGGTGAGAAGCCAAGTTGATGCACGATCCATGAATAATTCGCAAAGGTGTGCCCCTTATCCCCGTAACCACGCAATGAATATTCGGCAGCAGCTATAAGCGGAGCAATAAAGAAGAAGGCGGCGAAGGCGATGATCACCTTGTCAAAGGCGGTGAACTTTCTCTTCATCGTTTTCTCGTTACGCGCAGAAGAAGCAGGTAAGCAGCGATAACAAAGAGCGAGACGATAACCATTCCCATTGCCATGGCATCGCCTTGATTCTCTTGTCCGGCGATCACATTTCCATTAACCAAGTTGCCGATGAAGAGAGGTACAAGAGGAATTGATCCATTCGACATGGCCGCTGCGGTCGCAAAGGCAGAGAAGGCGCTAGCGAAGAGCAAGAGACAAGCAGATAAGAATGAAGGGAGTAGTACTGGAATCAACACATGGCGAAAATATTGAAACTTCGTACCGCCAAGAGATTCGTTCGCCTCAATCCACTCAACGCGTAGATTTTCAAGAGCTGGGGTAAAGATGATCACCATCAAAGGAATTTGAAAGAAGCAATAGACCAGCAAGATGCCCCAGAAGTTGTAAAGGTCGAATGAACCCCCGTACAGGTCCCAGTGAAAGACGTGAAGCAATAATTTGGTAATCAAACCCTCTTGACCGAAGGCGGCGATAAACATAAATGCGAGCGGTACTCCGCCAGTATTGGCGAGCACACCTGCAGCGGAACTAGTAATGGTGCGAACTACTCCTGTGGTCTTTACAACCGACCAACAAATAAGCGCACCGGCAATTCCAGAGACGATCATGGAGTAAAAGGCGAGTTTGAATGAACCAGTGAAGGCGTCTCGATAGTTATCCGAGAAGAGGTTGCCATATAAAGAGAGAGTCAGGTGGTGCTTATTGTCATGAATCGAGGCAGAGATGATTGATGCGATTGGGTAGAGCAAGAAATAGCCCAAGAAGAGAAAGAGCGGGAGAAGACCAAGAAGGCTCTTATCAAACTTGAATTTAGGTGTGGAACGAGACGTACCTCTCCCACCCCTTGTAGGGATGGGAGAGGTTAGTTCGTCAGCTATGACCATTGGTTAGTGAGTGGTCAGTTACTTAGAGTGTTGGCCAGAGCTTTGATAGCAAAGCTGTTGCTGTTGTCTGTTGTGCAACGGTTGGTTGTTGCAGAGTCAACTTATCAGCAGCTGGATTTGGCTGGAAGATTGTTGATGGTGATGGAACCAACAACTTCTTTGCCTTCATTGCTGCGATGTTGATCGGGACAGCTCCGCCGAGTTGGAAGATGTTCTGTCCACCCATGAGGGAGTTGAACAACTTTCCGCCATCAAGAGTTCCAGCAGCAACGTTTGCTGCCTCGTCTCCAGCGAGATCCTTTGCAAGGTGACCCTTGTTCTCAGACATCAAGAACTCAACCCAGAGACGTGCTGCTGCAGGGTGTGGAGCTGTTGCGTTAACTCCGAAGATGTAAGGAGTTCCTTGAACAGCTGCATCTGAAGGCTTAACGTAGTCAATTGTCTTACCGATTTGCGCTCCGAGTTGTTCTGTTCCAAGAGCGTTGAATGAGTAGTCCAACCAGACCTTTGGGTTGCCAGTTGCAATGTGGGTTGAATCTGCAGTTGCGCCAGAGAGGTTTCCGCTCTTCTTGAGGCCATGGTAGAAATCAAAACCCTTTTGAACGTTGTCGAAAGTTCCACCATTAGCAACGGTCGCTGCCATGACTGAGATAAGAGCCTCTTGTGCACCTGTTGGGTCTCCAGCGATACCGACGACCTTCTTGAATGCAGGATTTGTGAGGTCCTTGATCTTTGTTGGGTGAACCTTGAGCTTGGCGTCATAACCAATAACGATCTGTCCTGAATAGTTACCGAACCAGTATCCGGAAGGATCCTTCCAAGTTGAAGGAATGTCATTCCAAGTAACAACCTTGTATGGAGCGAACAAGCTTCCGCCTGTTGTGCTTCCAGTCATAGCTTGTTGGATATGTGAAGCTCCGATATCGACGACATCTGGTTGGCTCGCTGCAGGGGCAGTCTGGATCGACTTGATCTCATATGCAGATCCGCCATCTGGATTGTCATCGTTAATGTGAATTCCGAAAGCTGCTTGGTATGCATCAATCGCATCGCCGTAGTCAGCCCAGTTACGAAGAACTGTTGTGATGTTCAATGAACCTTCTGCTTGGGCAGCCTTAACAAGTGCACTCATTCCGCCACAAGAAGCGACGTCAGTGCAAGTGGCCCAGTTGGTTGTATCCGCAGTAGCACTTTGTGCTGAGACTGCTGGGAGAAGTGCAACAGCGATTGCTGCAACTGCTCCAAAAACGAATTGCTTACGCATTAGTCCCCCTTAAGGATTTGTAGCCCTAGCAAACTTCCTCTTGTTAACTAGAAAGGGTTCTTT
>DAIOGE010000054.1:4335-6362 GCA_036745375.1 Candidatus Nanopelagicaceae bacterium | reverse complement strand
ATCGCGGTCCAACCTCCCCATGAAGATTGATTCCCGCGGTGTGGGTAAAGTGTAAGAGCACGGGGGCGCTATGTCCTAGCGCGAAGGCGTTAAAAAAGGCCAAAAGAAGGCGTAAATCAATAACAATTTGATAACGAAGAAAGCCTAAAACGCCTTCCGGAGCCCTACAAAAAGCTAGAGCGACTCAAAGAGAATTGTCCTTTATGACATTTGAGTACCAGTAGGCGGACTCTTTGGGGGTTCGCTTCTGTGACTCATAGTCTACAAATACGATGCCAAATCGCTTTTGATAGCCGAGTGACCATTCGAAATTGTCGAGTAGGGACCATTGGAAATAACCTCCAAGATTTACTCCCTGCCCTATCGCATCCAAGAGTGCATTCAAGTGTTTATCAAGATATGAGATTCGGCGCAGATCGTTTATTTTTCCGGTCGCATCTGGTCCATCTGGATAGGCGCAACCATTCTCAGTGATGAAGATTTGAGGAAGTCTGTTTCCAAACTCCTTCTGCCATCGGACCAACATGTTGGTGAGTCCCTCTGGGGTTATTGGCCAACCCATATCGGTCAGGTCTCCCTTGGGAGTTGAGTCAATCGTGAGTCCTAAGAAGGCAGAGTTATCAAACTCCACGGTCTTTGCGGAATCACTTGCACCTACCCGAGTATCAAAGTAGTAATTGATTCCGAGCCAGTCATTCTTAGTCTGTGCCAACTCCATATCTCCGGGCAGGATGGCATCAAGGAATTCCTCGCCGAATTCATCTACCAGGATCTGTGGATACTTGCCGTAGAAGATCGCATCCATCCACCAACGGTTTTGTACCGCATCCAATATTGCTGATGCGTGCGCCTGGTTGGGATCGCTCGGATCATCTGCAGGATAGTTGGCCTGATTGAGTACTGGTCCAATTTTGAGATCACTACGAACAGCTCGCATCGCATTTACCGCTGTTGCATGAGCTATGACCGTGTGGTGAGCGACCTTGAAAGCGGTAGGGCGATCAGAGATTCCTGGTGCATGAACACCTAGGCCATGGCCTAACCAAGCAACGCACCAAGGCTCATTAATGGGAGCAAAATGTTTGACGCGATCACCAAAATGTTCTGCGACGGCTGCTGCATATTTTCCAAATGCAGCTACAGTTTCGCGGCTACGCCAGCCACCCTTATCTTCCAAGGCTTGAGGCAGGTCCCAGTGATACAGAGTTATGTATGGAGTTATTCCTTGGGAGAGTAATTCATTGATCAAATTGTCATAGAAGGCAAAGCCGCGCTCTTCGCGAACTTCATCACCGTTGGGAAATAAGCGGGACCATGAGATCGAGAGGCGAAAGGCCTTGATCCCCAGCCCCTTCATAAGGGCTACATCTGCGGGGTAACGGTGGTACATATCGCACGCTACATCGCCGGTATCCCCGTTGTCGGTCTTTCCCGGAGTATGCGAGAAGGTGTCCCAAATGGAAAGTCCGCGACCATCTTCTGATGCAGCGCCTTCGACTTGATAAGCCGCGGTCGCCGCGCCCCAGAGGAAGTTATGTGGGAACTGACGCATAGGAACTCCTTTTATTATTGGGTTATCAATTAGGTATTGAATTTAGTATTAATTTTTAAAACTACTGAGCGGATGCACGAACTGCAGCAGCAACCGAAGTTACTACTCGCGGATCAAAGACGCTAGGAACAATGAAGTTGGCATTGAGTTGATCAGAGCTCACGCATTCCGCGATCGCCTTCGCTGCCGCCACCAGCATTGAATCGGTTATCTTGTGGATTCGACCATCAAGCAGCCCTCGGAATATTCCAGGAAAGGCCAGCACATTGTTGATCTGATTTGGATGATCGCTTCGGCCCGTGGCAACAACAGCCGCATACTTTCTGGCGATAGCAGGATCTATCTCTGGTTCGGGATTTGCTAGGGCAAAGACGATGGAGCCAGGTGCCATTGCCGCGACATCATCCTCAGTTAAGACATTAGGTGCGCTGACACCAATGAAGATATCTGCACCCACCATGGCCTGAGAGAGCGT
>DAIOGE010000054.1:0-4235 GCA_036745375.1 Candidatus Nanopelagicaceae bacterium | reverse complement strand
CGTTCGACTTCAAAGCAACGCGGAGCTGAGATATCTTCGAGGTTGATGCCGCCATAAACAGGGGCAATTATTTGAACGGTACGAACAATCTCATCGACATCCTGGGTATCTAAGCAGACGGGCCATGCATCAACATCTGCAAAGCGCTTGAAGAGAGCTGCCTTTCCTTCCATAACTGGAAGTGCCGCCTCAGGACCAATATTTCCTAGCCCAAGTACAGCTGAACCATCGGTGACGACGGCAACGGTATTGCGCTTAATAGTTAATCGCCGTGCATCAGATGGATCTGCTGCGATTGCTTGAGAGATTCGAGCGACACCTGGAGTGTAGGCGCGTGATAAATCGTCACGAGTCTTAAGCGGAACCTTTGAGGTGACTTCGATCTTTCCACCTAGATGTAATAAGAAGGTGCGATCACTTACCTTGCGAACTGTTAGCAATGGATTTTCGGAGATAGCGGCGGTAATTCGCTCCGCATGCTCCCCATCGTGAGCGTCGCACGATACGTCAATTGTCACACGGTCAATGAACGACTCAACAACATCGAGCGCGGTGATCGAAGCCCCAGCTGCGGTGATCGCGGCGGTAATTTCAGCTACGGGTTGTGCAGAGGGTGGACCATCCACGCGGATTGTTATTGCATACCCAGGACTAGTGGATGCCATTACACAACTCCATATAGACGATCGCCAGCATCGCCCAATCCAGGAACGATGTAGCCCTTCTCATTTAATTTCTCATCAAGGGCAGCTGTAACGAGGGTGAGATTCGCCGAAGAGTTAGCAAATTCCTTTTCCAGCGCCGCGACACCTTCTGGTGAAGAGAGGATGCAGATCATGGTGATATCTGTTGCACCGAGATCAATGAGGTAATGAATAGCAGAAATTAAAGTTCCACCAGTTGCCAGCATCGGATCGAGGACAAAACACTCGTGGTTATGTAAATCTTGCGGCAAACGGTTTGCATATGTTTTGGCCTGCAAGGTGTGCTCGTCGCGCACCATTCCTAAAAATCCAACTTGGACAGATGGCATCAAACGAACCATCCCTTCGAGCATTCCGAGCCCAGCCCTCAAAATTGGAATAACCACGGCATCTGGTTTGGCCATTACCGCACCTTGAGCCATTGCAACTGGAGTCTTTACCGTTACAGGCACTGTCTTGACCTCGCGGGTCGCCTCATAGGCCAGCAGGGTGACAATTTCGCCGATGAGCTCTCTAAAGATGGACGAGGGAGTGGTCTCATCACGAAGAACGGTGACTTTATGGGTGATGAGGGGATGTTGTGCCACATGTACTTTCACGAGTCTGACTTTACCCGCGGAATTGAACCTTGTCGCGTGTCTGAAACAGTGGAACTATGAAGGCATGACCAACCACGCCGAGTTCAATGAAGATGACTTTGGCGTGATTGCGTGGCGCGAAGATGGAGTGTGGCGCGTATCTCGATTAGTTAATACCCGCGATCTTGGCTCGATCATGGATCAAGTGAAGGCGCAGACTGCAGATGGTGGTTCGGTCGCCCTTATATCCATCGATGAAGAATTCTTCTTAATCGTTCGAGGTGGGGGACGCACAATGCAAATGATGCTGAGTGATGTGACCTACGCCGTGGAATATGAAATTGCAGCGGATGTGGTTGACGCCCTTGATCTACCATTTCCAGAAGATGAAGATGAACCGCAACCTGGTGGAGATGTTGACTTACTGTCTGACTTTGGGATTAGTGCGATGGAGCTCGAGGTAATGAGTGATGATCTAGATATGTACCCAGAAGAGCAGATCACCTCACTCGCCCATCGACTAGGTTTTGGTGAGCAGTTCGATCAACTATATGATCGTAATTAATGAGTGATCATGCTGAGTTGATGCGAGAGGCGATCTCTCTCGCAAAGAGTGCCTTAGCTACTGATGATGTTCCCGTCGGTGCACTTGTTTTGAATCAAGATGGAGTTGTTGTGGGACGCAGCAGCAATCTAAGGGAGCTTGATAAGGACCCAACCGCGCACGCAGAGATAGTCGCAATGCGTGAGGCCGCATTACATAACGAGACATGGCGACTTGATGGCCACACACTTGTGGTGACTTTAGAGCCGTGCGCTATGTGTGCTGGAGCGATTGCGCAATCCCGAATCAAGACGGTGATCTTTGGGGCATGGGATGAAAAAGCGGGTGCGGTTGGTTCGGTCTGGGATATTTTGCGAGACCCAAGAACACCACACCAAGCGGAAGTGGTCTCGGGAGTATTAGAAGCAGAATGTGCCCAACTTCTGCAAGAATTTTTTAAAGATAAGCGTTAAGGCGTATCGTCACCCATGGTGGCGTGTCTGAGTGGCCTAAAGAGCACGTCTCGAAAGCGTGTGTTGGGTAACCAACCGTGGGTTCAAATCCCACCGCCACCGCCAATTTTATAAATTAGTGGTTGATAATAATTTCGTACGATGGATTGAGAATCACGAGGTTTCCATCGGTCTCGCCGACCATTCCTTCAGCGCAAATGGTTGATCCCACCTCAAGTCCGGTGATCTCGCGCCGGCCAATAAATTGCAGCGTAATTCCGCCGGTCTCATCCCAAATTTCAATATCAACATGAGGAGAGGCACTAGACGGTGCGGTACGAATGCTGGTCACATTTCCAGTTACATGTGCACGGTGGCGCCACTTTACTGAAGCGATCGGTTGAATATGTTCTTCGTAGTGACTAATGGTCTCAGTTGCAAGAGGTTCGTCATTTAATCTGCGGACTTGAGGTTTTGGCTCCGCAGGCTCAATGACGTCGGTCGAGTGTTCAAGGTGAGCGAAAATCGAATGACCCGAAATAATTTTTTCAACATCGAATGGGACAATCGTGGCAACTACTCGTGGAAGTTGAGAGATAGGAGCTGAAATAGCTTCTGCGGTGCGGTCATGCAGAATTCGTCCTAGTAAGCCGGAGTAAGAGCGACGCGGAAGCAAGAGAGTTAGATCAACATCACTAGCTTGGGTCATTCGAATGGCGTAGTCCACTGCGGCATTTGCTAGTCGACGATCGGGGCAATCGATAAATTCAATGGAGACATCTGCCAGCGCTGGATTGTGCTTCCACGCCTCTTTAATAACCTCTGCGCGTTGATCGTCAATCACGAAGTGAACCGCAGCTAATTCGTGTGGGTTAAGTGATCTGGCATAGCGAACTGCACCGACCGTTGCGATATCAACTGCGTCGACAAGAACAGTTACATCGTGACGTGAAATATTGGTGGCGCGGGAAGATTCCTGGTTGATCTTTAGTGCCTGTTGCTCTTTGCGGTATTGGCGGTTGAGGCGGATCAAGCCGATGGTGGCGATCGGGAAGATGAGAACAATCAGCCAGGCGCCCTCTGAAAACTTTACGACTGCGAAGATGATTACGACAGCAAAGGAGACTGATCCAGAGAGGAAGTTGATGAAGAAGCGCAGACGCCATCCACCTTCGCGCCTGCGATAATTTCTCTTGGCCATACCGAATCCCGCCATGGTAAATCCGGTAAAGACGCCGATGGCATAGAAGGCGATCAACTTAGAGACGTTAGAGCCGACAACTCCAATGAGCAATGCCGCGGCGAGAGTTAAAAAGATGATGCCGTTTGAAAAGACTAGACGATGGCCACGTTTAGTGAGTTGACGCGGTAAGAATCCATCTTCGGCCACGAAGTTCATCAGGAACGGGAAACCACTAAATGGAGTGTTTGCTCCCGTGTAGAGAATTAACATTGTGGAGAATTGAACGAAGAGATAGAAAATATGTCCCAGGGTTCCATGGCCAAAGACGATCTGCGCGATCTGAGATACAACTGTTGGTGTGCCACTTGAATATGGCATTGCATGAGTCGCCTTAGCAAAGAATGAGATACCAAGAACCATGCAACCCAAGATGGTGGCCATGATCACCGTGGTGCGACGAGCATTGTTTCCTTCTGGAGATTTAAAGAGGGATACGCCATTTGAGATGGCCTCAAGACCTGTTAGTGAGGAGCCGCCATTTGCAAATGCCTTGAGGAGAATGAAGATGGAGGCAAAGGTGAGTAGCTGCTGCGAATGGCCATACCCAACATTTCCAGAGCCGATTACGACGTGATGCAGTGTGTGGTGGAATTCGCGCCAAACCCCTACGACAATTATTGAGGTAACTGCTAGAACGAAGAGATATGTAGGTGCGGCAAAGAGTCGACCCGCCTCTTTAACGCCCTTTAAATTTCCGTAACATAAAATTCCAAT
>DAIOGE010000053.1:3080-6718 GCA_036745375.1 Candidatus Nanopelagicaceae bacterium | reverse complement strand
AAATCATGATGTGCCCGACTCGTGAGAGTCTTCATCAGGATGAACCCCGGAAGCCAAATATATTCTCATCTGTGGACTATTGTTTGAAGACAAGAGTCTGGAATAGTTTCGGAACACTTCCAGATCCCGGTGGAGACTTAGAGAGTCATTTCTTGCCGATCAGATTATTTAGGGAATAGAGAATATGCCAACTTTTAAACGGACATTAATAAAGTCTTCGAGTTTTCTTGGATTGGCATGCGGTTGGTCGGTTTTAACGATTATCTGTCTATTCAACTATCACTTTAATGAACCTGTTGGCACAACCTCGGTCTTCATAAATGGGCGCACCTATTATGGAAATCCACCTGCGCTAACCCTAATAGAGCGCGACCCGCTTGCGTCGGCGATTGTTATCGCAGTGTTAATTTTGGGTCTACTAATTTCATTATCAGATCTTGCCCTGCAAATCTTTTCCCGCTCTGAGCGGAGAAGTAAACCTGCATTGGTTACCGGAATTATTATGGTTGTGTTTTCGCTATTTGGACTTGTTTGGGGACTTTTAAGCTTAGGAGTTGTGGGGCTTCTAATATTCCTTTCGGCGTTTTCAAATCAATACTGAAGCATGAATGTTAATCTCGGGACATCATACGGAATCTTCGAATGCTTCCTATGAACAATGCAATGTGCACACTTAAGTTAGAATTCAAACTTGCCACACCACTTAAAGTTGGAGAATAAAGTTGGAGATTAAGATGAAAAAACTCTTCATTCCCTTTGCGATCTGCCTCTTGGTTCTCACTGGATGCTCGACGACAAAGGGAGTGTTTAAGTTAACGCTCTCACCAACGCCACTGGTTATGAATGTCGACCCGGCGATCGTGACGCACCTCCAAGTAGCAGAACCAAAAGACTCCTTCGCCAAACAAGCGACCAAAGATGGAGCAATCGCCCAGACTCTTGTCTATTACATTCCTGATCAAGGCACAAAGGTCATCTTTATGTCGGTCTATGAGTTCCCGGCTGCAAAATTCGATCAACTCAAGAATCCAAATCAGCCGCCCGCCTATGGAGAAGAAGTACTTCGGAAGGATGGCAAGGTCTTTAGCGTTGCAGGGCCAAAGGACTCCATCTTTGATCCGAAGAGCGCAGACGGTAAGCGAGTGGCGGCCCTCTATGCGACTATTTATAAAGCAACTACGTACTCCACGCCATGATCCTCTCGCCGCGTAGCGTCAAACTCACCACCCGTAGTGGGACCGAGATAAGTCGCACGCTGCCGCATAGGTATATACGCACCATTGGAGCGTGGTGCTTCGTTGATCATTTTGGACCCACAACTCAAAGTGATGCGATGAGCATTGCCACGCATCCGCACACGGGGTTGCAGACGGTGAGTTGGTTATTTGCCGGCGAGGTAGAACATCGCGACTCCCTAGGCAGTGTGCAGATCATCAAACCTGGAGAACTTAATTTGATGACCGCTGGGCGAGGCGTTGCCCACTCTGAACTCTCTACCGAGAACTCAACCGTTGCTCATGGGGTCCAGCTGTGGACTGTTCTGCCCGATCGAGATCGCAAGAGCGCTCCACTCTTCGATCACTACGGAGAATTACCCGAGTTTCAACGTGGCGATCTCAAGATTCGGTTATTTATCGGTGAACTCTTCGGCGAAAAGTCACCAGCTCGCATCTTCAGCGAGTTATTAGGCGTTGAAATTTATATATCGCCGGGGACTACTGCAGAGATTCCTTTGAAAACAGGGAATGAATATGGAACCCTGGTCGTTGAAGGAGACTTGTCGGTCGATAACGAAGAAGTTCCCTTGAAGAGTCTGCATTACAGTCCAGCAGGAAAGTCATCACTGCAGTTAAGCACTAAGAATGGGGCTCGCATAATCTTCCTTGGCGGGGAACCTTTTCCTGAAGAGATAGTGATGTGGTGGAATTTTATTGGTCGATCACATGAAGAGATTGAAGAGATGCGCACCAGGTGGAACAACGAAGATCCAAGCATCCCAACTTTTCAAGCAGCGGTAGAGGGCCGAATTCCAGCCCCTGAAATGCCTAACCTGCGATTACATCCGCGCGGGAATGTAACTCCTCCGCTTATTTAACCTTAAAACTTACCGACACTGTGACAGTTACAGTCTTAGGAATTGTCGTGGTGTCATACATTCCCCCACCAGAGGTATCTACCGAATCAGGTGAAGTTACTTGAACAGGTCCACTCGAGACTGCAATAACGCTTCCCAATTTAGAGCCGACTGCCTTGGTCATAGATATTCCGCGAGCTTTGGCATCGACCATGGCCTGCGCAAGAAGCGTAGGACGCAGCGCGGCTAAATTAGAGACATAAAATTGTGGTCCATAATTATTGATGTTCACACCGGTCTGCAAAAGTGTTCCAATGCCATTGCTCAATGAGTTAACGAGATTTACATCTTTAGAACGCACGGTCAGATTCTGGTTGGCTTGATACGAGAGGACTCGTCCAGTCGGGTTGCCATTAATGTATTCATTAATTGCATTTGTATTGACGCCACCAGTTTCAATTGCCGATGCAGGAATCCCACCGGCGACCAAATAATTAGTGAGTGCAGCTACGCTCTTTTCAACTTTTGTTACTGCAGCAGCTGCGCTCTGCGAACTCTCTTGTGCGTTCAGTGTCCACACTGCATTGTCGGCTGTCGCATTAGTGCGAGCTTGTCCAGTAACAGTGACCGAATTACCCGCGCGAGCGGCTAAACCTTGACCGACCAAACTCAGCCCATAGCCAGTGCCAAAGGCAAGAATGATCGCAGAAACAATAAGGCTGTAGACCTTTGGCGAGATGCGACGGGGTTTATCGAATTCGTTCATAATCTAAGAGTAGAGCATCTCTCTTACGATTAACTTTCGGATAGTGGCTAGTGCTAAGTGCTACCCCTAAAGTGTCCACAATTCACGCTCTGTGGTCACAGGAACACCGCGCAGCGCAGATTCATCAATCGCTAAGGAGATGAGGTGATCCTGGCAAGCCTCCCGCAATGGGTATGGAGCAGTATCTGTTCCGGCGATCCAGTGAGCCATGCGAACTAACATTGTTGCAATAGCAATCTCTTCATCCATTAAGCGCAAGCCAACAAATGGGTTCATATAAACAACTCTGCCGTTAAGCGATATATGTTCGGTATCAAAACCATCAAGATTGAGGTCGTGTCCCAGTTGATAACGTCGGAACTCCGACTCAACAATGATCGGGCCATCGGTAAGAGCGATCAAGGTGTCATCCACGATCTCGCCCGCGCTTCCACGAATTACTATGCGGCGCCGACGTAACTGGTTATGCCATTGGTTCTCTACGAAGTTGTAGATTGCCGACTTGCCACCACCGAAATCGATAGTTGCAATAGTCGTGACTCTGTCTCGTGCAGATAGATCGTCATTCCAGCCTTCGCGTGAAAGAGGATCGATCAGCGGAGCAGAAAAATTGTGGGCGTTAACCGTCGTTGGCTCGAATCCCGCCCTAAGATAGCCACGAGCTATAGATACCGCGTGATATCCGTGCGTAGAAGAGACCTCTACGGAAGTTGGCTTGCCAATCGCCTCTTGCCCGATCGCGGTCAATCTCGCAGCATGTCCTGGCAGGTATAGATACTGCTCCGCGACCTGCACCAA
>DAIOGE010000053.1:0-2980 GCA_036745375.1 Candidatus Nanopelagicaceae bacterium | reverse complement strand
AGCGTTCCACTCCAGATAGCCAAACTACCGCCCATACAGAATCCAACTACACCTACATGCTCTGTGGAGGTCTCTGGGAGCGAGATTAAATAGTTGGCGGCATTGACGATCTCGGTTCCGGCGAGATCCAACTTCAATTCCATCATCAATTTTTTAGCTGTGTCAGGTTCAGATGCAGCTTGTCCGTGATAGAGATCTGGCGCAAATGCCACAAAACCTGCCGCTGCAAAGCGATCAACAACATCGGTGATATGTCCGACCAAGCCCCACCACTCTTGAATAACGATTACCGCTGGACCACTCTCGCTATCAGGAAGCGCCAGGTAACCCTCACCACTAACGCCTTCGTGGTTATATGTCAGGTGCATTCCCATTTTTATTTACTCCGAGTCTTTCGACCGACTAAATATCCCACTCCAAATCCAATGAGCAAGAGCGTTGCAAAAATTACGAATGTGACTCCAGGACTATGGTCATCTCCGCCTACATCTGAGATATGAGGGCGAACTGAATTCCCGTCATCATCTGCCCAAGCAATCGAGTTCAAGAAAAATAGCGGAGCGAGCGCGACCGCACTTAAAACTCTTCTCTTCACTAAAGCCTCCTCGGTACTTAAGCACCTAGTCTAACTACTGCTTAATCGTGATGGGTAAGTACTTAAGGATGTCTGAGGAAGTTATCGGACTCAACTCCGCCGCCGCCGCTCTAGCAGCCAGTGCATGAGCACTCACCGCTTTAAATATGACTACAACAGCTTCATGAATAGTTTCAGGTCTCCAACTGGCAAGCATCGAACCAATCAATCCAGCCAGAATATCCCCAGTTCCTGCGGTGGCTAGTTCTGGTCCTGCCAGATCATCTACGACCACCAATCCATCTGGGGATGCCACGACGGTGTGCGCTCCCTTGAGCACAACGATGCAACCAAGCTTCTCAGCCATCTCCTGTGCGGATTGTTGCCGCCCCTGCTCGCCTTCACCGATGGTAAAACCCAATTTGCTCGCTTCACCCTCATGTGGAGTAATCACAACAATTTCCGCATTTATCTTGCGCGCCAATCTCATGGCTCCAGCATCAAGAACTGCGAACCTACTTCGAGGAATGTTGAAACGACGCTTTAATTGCGGGGAGCCAGATCCAATTACCCATGCATCAACCCGCAGATCCTTTATCTTCTTCCGAACGACTACATCCGGATAAGCGCTAACGACTTGCGTGCGGGTGAACTCATCGCGATTGAGAAAATTGATATAGCCAGATCCGCCTCGCCTAGCTCCACCAACACAGAGAACGGCTGCCCCTGCATATTCTGAACTTCCAGCGATGACGGCGACAGTCCCATGCGAATACTTATTTGAATCACGAGGTAGCTTTCGCAAGAATTTCTGATTCATGATGGCCAGTATCCTCTTAGTTCCATTGAACTGAAAAGGGGGTACTACTTTTTAATGCTCAGCCATCGCTTCCCCTTGAACCCCAAAGACAAAGTAAACAGCCAGGGCTAGGCAGATAAAGAATGCCACAATCGGCGCAATCAGAGAGACCACCAGAGCCACTAAATAGGCCACGATGCCAAAGAGTCCTTTACGCAATAAAGACTGAAGAGTGACCCCAGTTGCGTGGGTGGCTAAATGTTCATGCCCCATCAGGTGGCGAATAAGCAATATATATGTGGCCGAGACATAGACCCAGTTGGCGCAATAGATCCCAATCGCCCATTTGGCGTTCGTTCCCTGGTTGTACCAAGTGGCTGCCAAGGATGTTGTAAAGGGAATCGAGACTATCCCGAGCAACAAGGCGAGATTGATAAAGAGTAACTCTCTATCGGCCATCGCGATTCGATCGAGGATAGAGTGATGGTTTACCCAACAGATTCCTATAGATAAGAAACTAATGACATACGCAATATATGAAGGCCACTGATGTCCCAAGGCGTTTCTGAGATGTCCGCCTGCTACATCAGGAACTTTCAGATTAAATACCAAGAGCGTGATTGCAACAGCGAATACTCCATCGCTAAAGGCTTCCAGGCGACTGGGTTTCATGGGATTAGTCTGCCTGATTTATGGTCAATTCGGAGTAAACTTTTAATATCCATTCGGAGGCCACATGTCGATCATTGAGTTTCGAGGACTAACTAAGGCCTATAAAGATGTGGTGGCCGTAAATAACCTCACAGCAAGAGTGGAAGCCGGGCGGATCACAGGTTTTCTTGGGCCAAATGGCGCGGGCAAAAGCACCACTCTCAAATGTTTACTCTCCCTTGCAACCCCAAATTCTGGAAGTGGACTCATCCATGGAGCCCCATACCAAGCCCTAGTAAATCCAATGCGGCAAGTAGGCGCAGTAATTGAATCCGGCGGATACAACCCCTCTTTAAGCGCCATTAGAAATTTAGAGATAATTGCAGCGGCCGCTGGAATCCCTGACGCTCGTGCACTTGAAGTACTCGAACTCGTTGAATTATTAGACGTCGCGCCAAAGAAGGTTAAAGAATTCTCTCTCGGTATGAAACAACGCCTCTCGCTCGCTACCGCATTGCTTGGTGATCCAGAAATTTTAGTACTTGACGAACCTTCCAATGGCTTGGATCCCATAGGAATAGCTTGGCTGCGTACTTTTCTCAAGAATCTCGCCCACGATGGACGCACCATTTTGATCTCCTCACATCAATTAGCAGAAATGCAAAATACCGTCGATGATGTTTTGATAATTCACAAGGGAAAATTGATTACTGAGGGAAGCATGCTGGATGTTATTGGTGCTGGAACCTTAGAAGAAGTCTTTATCAGACTGGTGGAAGCCTCATGAGAAACCTTCTTAAATCAGAATTCCGCAAGGTTATCTATACCAAATCCTTCTACGGTTACCTAGTTGGTGCCATTTTTCTTGCACTTCTAGCATCATTCCCTGCCGCATATTCGATCCATGCCCTTAAGTCTCAACTCAATGGGGCTAGCTTGATGGATCCACAGTTGGT
>DAIOGE010000052.1:0-6826 GCA_036745375.1 Candidatus Nanopelagicaceae bacterium | reverse complement strand
GTGGGAAGTGTGAGATTGAGTTCTGCGAGTTTGGCGCGGACATCCATTTATATATTCTCCTTTTTCACGAGACTACCCTTTTCATATAAGCAACTAAGTTGTCTCCGCCTCCGGGCGCAGGTATTACTTGTACTAACTCCCAACCTTCAGAACCCCAGTTGTCGAGGATCTGCTTAGTTGCGTGAGTCAAAAGTGGAACTGTGACATATTCGAACTTGGTCATGAGTTTCCTCCTGTAAGCGCGGCCTTCACCAACGCAGATACTGTGCCACCATCGGCCTTGCCTGCAATCTTTGGGGAGACGATCTTCATAACTTGACCCATACCAGCAGGCCCAGAGGCATCGGTTTCTGCAATTGCCGCTGCAATTATCTCTTTGATCTCGGCTTCAGAGAGTTGAGCGGGCAAATATGTAGTGATGAATTCACCCTCTAATTTTTCTCGCTCTGCACGATCTGGGCGACCGCCTTCGGCGAATGCTTCTGCAGCTTCACGGCGCTTCTTTGCCTCACGTGAGAGAACCGTAATGATTTCGGGTTCTGTGAGCGTGCGAGCCGTCTTACCTGAAACTTCTTCATTGGTGATTGCTGTCAGAACCATGCGAATAGTTCCCGACTTCAGTTCATCGCGCGAGCGAATCGCCTCTGTGAGATCGCTTTGCAGTACCTCTTTGAGTCCCATAGCGGTATCTTCTCATGCCTATGAGTTATCGACTACGCGAAGCTACTCTCCCAGTTCTCCAACCTGGGCACGAGGCCATTCGGGTGCTGCATTTTTCAGATCTCCATTTAACTCCCAGTCGTACCGTTGAGATCTCTGATATCAAGAGCTTCGCCGCCCTCGAGCCAGATTTGATAATTAGTACCGGAGACTTTCTTGCTCACAAAGAGGCAGTACCGGTTGTTTTAGATTCGCTCAAAGAACTTCTAAATATTCCAGGAGTATTTGTCTTCGGGTCAAATGATTATTACGCACCTAAACCAAAGAACCCTTTTACATATTTGTTAAAGGATCACGGAAGAAGAGTTCTGGGTGAATTGTTGCCCGTTGAAGAGTTACGTAGTGGGCTCGTAACTCGTGGCTGGAAAGATCTTAATCACCACCGCGCGACGCTTAAGATCAAAGAATCTGTAATTGAATTCCGCGGAACTGACGATGCGCACCTCGAGCGCGATGATTATTCAAAGGTGGCTGGGCCGGCTGCGGAATGTGATCTCGCTGTCGGGGTTACACATGCGCCGTATTTACGCATTATCGAAGCGATGTCTCGCGATCAACTCGATGTGATCTTTGCCGGTCACACACACGGCGGCCAAGTAAGGCTTCCTTGGCCAGGGGGCTCTAAGGCGCTGACCACAAATTGCGATCTTCCTAATTGGCGAGCGCGGGGCGTCTCTCGGATCGCAGGGGAGCCATGGCTCAATGTCTCCGCCGGAATGGGTACCTCACCATTTGCCCGAATTCGAGTGGCATCACCACCCGAGGTTTCATTGATTACGCTCGAGAGTAGTTTGTAAAAGCTCCTAACTTTCTAAAGCCAGCTTTCTCATACGCACGCTGCGCTGCCAGGTTGCCGGTTCGGACTCCTAGTCCCAGTAGGGGAATTCCTAATTGGTGCGCGTGCGATGCAATTCCTTTACTGAGCGCAGTTGCATAACCTCGCCCACGATCTTGGGTGCGTGTGACGACTGATGCCATCACATGGTGCCCTGATTGCCACTTAACAACTACTGCACAGGCAACCAATTCTTTGAACTCATTTCGAATTCCGCCCCAAAAAATTTCTTCAGGATCACCAGGCAGGACCGAGGAATCTGGAGCGTCTCCATGAATTAATGCGCTGATCTCTTCGGCGTCAGATAACAGTTCTATCTGGCCGCTAGCCTCCTTGGTCTCAATCTCCCAAAACTGAAATCCACCACCGCGCACCTCAAAGCCCGGAGATTGAAAACTACCTATCACTGCGATATCTGTACAACGCGGATCTAAAAATGCCGCATCACCATAAAGGTGGCCGTAAAAAGGTTCACCTTTAACTATGAATGAGAATGAACTATCGACTTTGTAGGCTGCAACAAAATTCTGCTCCGACATGTAGTACTTGGCAGCATTGTGCCCAACCAGAAGATCTTCAGCCCACTGCCTGGCGAGTTGAAGATCTTCTGTTGCCTGAAGCATTAATTAGTGAATTCGGCCGCTACCAACTCAGCAATTTGCGCGGTGTTGAGTGCAGCGCCTTTACGAAGGTTGTCGCCACACATAAAGAGATCGAGTGCGTGATCATCATCGAAAGAACGACGAACGCGACCCACCCATGTTGGGTCCGTGTTAACGACATCAGCAGGGGTTGGCCAAATTCCATTTTCTGGATCATCTAACAACTCGATGCCAGCAGAGTTCTTGAGTAGGTTCTGCGCCCCCTCACGAGTGACTTCCTTCTCGAAGACCGCATGCACTGCGAGTGAATGCGTTGTGATCACTGGTACGCGCACGCAGGTGACTGCAACCTTCAAATTAGGTAGACCCAAAATCTTGCGAGACTCAAAGCGAACCTTGGTCTCCTCTGAAGAGTAACCATCAGCTTTGAGTGATCCAGCCCAAGGAATAACGTTGAGAGCAAGCGGTGCAGGGAAGGCACCAAAATCCTTGATAACAGTGCGTAGGTCACCAGGTTGTTCACCGAGATGAGTGCCGGCAACAGCAGAAATCTGTGCGCGCAAAGTCTCTGGACCTGTGACACCCATGCCAGAAACGGCTTGATAAGAAGATACAAAGAGCTCCTTAAGACCATACTCCTTATGAAGCGCGCCCATTGCAACGATCATTGTCATCGTGGTGCAGTTTGGGTTCGAGATGATTCCCTTTGGACGGTTCTTGATTTCTTCTGGGTTAATTTCAACCACAACGAGCGGAACCTGATCATCCATGCGGAAGTAGGTTGAGTTATCAACTACGACTGCACCGCGAGAAGCTGCAATCGGTGCCCACTCACTCGCGATCTCATCTGGAGTATCAAACATTGCGATATCAATGCCATCGAAAGCCTCGGGTGAGATTGCAACAACCTCTACCTCTTCACCGCGAACGGTTAATTTCTTACCTGCGCTACGAGCCGAAGCGATCAAGCGAATCTCGCCATAAACATTGGGACGCTTGCTCAAAATATCGAGCATGACAGTTCCAACTGCGCCAGTTGCTCCAACTACTGCAAGTGATGGCTTCTTACTCATCGTCCAGTTCCTCCATATACAACGGCTTCGTCGGCACTATCTAGTTCAAAGGCGGTATGTGCTGCCTTAACACCCTTTTCAAGGTCGGTGTCGCGCACAATTACAGAGATACGGATTTCTGAGGTCGAAATCATCTCAATATTGAGTCCTGCATCTGCCAAGCATGCGAAGAATGTTGCAGTTACTCCAGGGTGAGATCTCATTCCGGCACCAACGAGTGACAACTTGCCAACCTGATCATCGTAAAGAAGGGATGCGAATCCAATCTCGCCTTGAATATCTTTAAGGAGTGCAGTTGCCTCTGCCCCATCGCTCTTTGGCAGGGTGAAGGAGATATCGGTCAACCCGGTCGCGGCTGCGGAGACATTCTGCACAATCATGTCGATATTGATTGCGGAATCAGCAATTGCTTGGAAGATGCGCGCAGCAACACCTGTGCGATCTGGAACTCCAACGATTGTGATCTTTGCTTCGCTCTTATCGTGGGCGATTCCACTAATAATTGCCTGTTCCATATCTTCTGCTCCTTCGGGATGATCTTTGACGATCCAGGTGCCTTCTAAGTTTGAAAATGAAGAACGTACGTGGATTGGTAAGTTGTAGCGACGTGCATATTCCACGCAACGTAGGTGTAGGACTTTTGCTCCACTTGCGGCGAGCTCAAGCATCTCTTCATATGTAACCGTCGTTAATTTGCGAGCTGATGGAACAACTCGAGGGTCGGCTGAGTACACACCATCGACATCGGTATAAATTTCACAGACATCTGCGTCCAACGCTGCAGCGAGCGCAACCGCGGTGGTATCTGACCCGCCGCGACCAAGAGTTGTTACATCGTTGGTATCTTGCGATACTCCTTGGAAACCGGCAACGATGGCAATGTGGCCACCCTCCAGCGCTTCGCGAATGCGACCAGGTGCCACATCGATGATGCGCGCCTTACCGTGAGTGGAATCTGTAATTACTCCGGCTTGTGAACCGGTAAATGACATCGCCTCGTGGCCCAGATTTCCAATGGCCATCGCTAAGAGAGCCATCGAGATTCGCTCTCCAGCGGTAAGCAGCATGTCGAGTTCACGGCCATTTGGCATCGGAGTAACTTGATTGGCGAGATCGATCAATTCATCGGTGGTATCTCCCATTGCAGAGACCACAACCACGACCTGATGACCAGCCTTCTTCGTCGCAACAATGCGACCGGCCACGCGCTTTAGCCCTTCGGCATCAGCTACGGAGGAGCCGCCATATTTTTGGACAATTAAACCCATGCGAGAACTTTGACATAAAAAATTGGAGTTTTAGGTACCGTCTTACTATTCAAGACGCTCAGACATCCCAAATAATGAGATTAAATCTATTCGACGGTCCGGCGACCCTCAAAGGCGCGACCGAGAGTGACCTCATCGGCATATTCCAGATCCCCGCCCACAGGGAGTCCTGACGCTAAACGGCTCACTTTGATCCCTAGCGGCTTTATCTGGCGGATCAGATATGAGGCAGTCGCCTCCCCCTCGAGATTGGGATCCGTAGCAATAATTAACTCTTGAATCGTGGTGTCCCCGAGTCGAACCATCAACTCTCGGATTCGCAGATTTTCAGGTCCAATTCCATCAATCGGCGAGATTGCTCCGCCTAGAACGTGATACTTGCCGCGAAACTCCCGCGTCTTTTCGATCGCCATGACATCTTTACTCTCTTCAACCACGCAGATGAGCGAGCCATCCCGACGCGGATCACGGCAGATCCGACAGAGCTCCTCTTCGGAGATGTTGCCACATTCGACGCAAAATTTAACGCGCTCTTTTACCGTGCGGAGCACATCGACGAGGCGAGTGACGTCAACCCGCTCTGATTGAATGATGTGGAAGGCGATTCGCTGCGCAGACTTAGGTCCAATACCGGGAAGGCGACCTAGCTCATCAATTAAATCTTGGATCGCACCTTCGTACATCAACGTTCGAATTCTCTAATGACTTGTGCGCCGAGTTCACGCGCAAGTAATGCGGTTCCAGAAAGTTGATCATCGTCAGTAGGTTCTTCAGTGGTGCGTTCGTATTGCGGTGCATTGATCGATGGGTCAACGACCACGTCAATCTTTCGGAGCAATCCTGTGACATCTTGAAAAGCCGCAGCAAGAATCTCATCGCTACCGCTTCGAAGGAATGAATCACGTGCACCAGCATTCACGATACCAATAGTGATTGCCTTGTCATCGACTGCCAAAACTTGCGCGCTGGCAGAGAGTAATGACCAGGTGAGGCGACGTCGCTTCTTAACGTTCTCAATGACTTCTGGCCACAGCCGGCGCAGAGCTGAAATATCGACTGGACCTACTGGTTGTTGCGCTGAAGGTTCAGGAGCGGCTGCACGAATCGGCTTCTTTACTTCTGGCTCCGTCGTTGATTCAACTACAACTGGCTTTGCTTTAGCAGCGACGGTCGCTGCAGGTTGTTCCGGTGCAGGTGCGGAGTGAGTTACAAGATTTACTCCACGCTCGAGTCGTTCTATGCGTGCAATAAATGCAGCATCATCAGCTGTAGGTAGCAAGATACGCCCGCAAATGAGTTCCAAGATAAGGCGGGGCGCTGTCGCTCCACGCATCTCAGTTAGCCCCAATGATGTTATATCGGCTGCGCGAATTAAGGTGGCAGCGCCAATTAAGTTGGCCTGGGTGCGCATGCGCTCCAGTTGATCTTCAGGAAAATCACGAAGTACATGAGAGGCGCTATCTTTAACAGCGCCCACGATAATCAGATCGCGCAATCTCTCTAAGAAATCTTGAGTGAATCGACGAGGATCTAAGCCAGATTCGATGACGCGATCGATCGTATTAAAGATAGTGGTGCTGTCATGTGCTGCGAGCGCATCAATCGCTTCATCGAGAAGCGCCCCATCTGTAAAGCCAAGAAGTTGCACAGCAATTTCGTATGTAACTCCATCCGGTCCTGCTCCAGCTAATAACTGCCCGAGCACCGAGAGCGCGTCGCGAACTGAACCGCCGCTAGAACGCACAACAAGTGGAATAACTCCCTTAGCAACTTTGATGCCCTCAAGATCGCAAATCTTCTCGAGATGCGTTGCAAGAACTCCAGGTGGTACTAAACGAAATGGATAGTGATGGGTACGAGAGCGAATTGTCGAAATTAATTTATCGGGCTCTGTGGTTGCAAAGATAAAGATGACGTGTGGTGGTGGTTCTTCTACTACTTTGAGTAAGGCATTAGCGGCGCCGGGTCCGAGTTGGTGCGCCTCATCAATAATGTAAATCTTGTAACGAGATGTGACTGGGGCGAAGAAAGCTTTGTCACGCAGATCGCGGGCATCATCTACCAAACCATGGGTTGCGGCATCAAGCTCCATAACATCGATCGAGCCCGGGCCATTTGCTACTAAGTCTTTACAGGATTGGCAGACCCCACAAGGGGTGGGCGTGGGACCCTTCTCGCAATTGAGTGAGCGAGCCATGATCCGAGCGCTTGAGGTCTTGCCACATCCACGAGGACCGCTAAATAAATAAGCATGATGGATATTGCCTGATCCCAGGGCATTGGATAGCGGCACGGTGACATGCTCCTGCCCGATGACCTCAGCGAAGG
>DAIOGE010000051.1:3750-6939 GCA_036745375.1 Candidatus Nanopelagicaceae bacterium | reverse complement strand
ACCGTTTCATCGAGTGATATTCCGACGCTCTCTGCTGAGACTTTACGTAGATTAATTCCCTTAGCGCGAGCCTTTGCCAGGATCTCATCCGCATTCACTTGACTGATCACGACGGTATCGAAGATCTCCCCCGCAGCCACCTTGATTCCAACTCCAGCAAGGGATTCGCGAAGAGAGTGTGTCTGCTTTCTTACTCGTTCTGCAATTGCCTTAAGACCATCAGGACCATGCCACATGGAGTAGAAGGCGGACATAACTGCAAGCAAAACTTGAGCAGTACAAATATTGGATGTTGCCTTGTCGCGACGAATATGTTGTTCGCGGGTTTGCAACGCGAGTCGGAATGCTGGATTCCCATGAACGTCAACACTTTGTCCTACTAGGCGACCTGGAATAGAACGCTCGAGTCCTTGACGCACCGCCATAAAGCCGGCGTGCGGACCGCCGAATCCCATGGGTACTCCAAAGCGTTGCGCAGAACCAATTGCAACATCTGCACCAAATTCGCCAGGTGACTTGTACAGAGTCAGTGCAAGCAGATCACATGCAACGATCGCAATGGCGCCGGTATCGTGAATTGCTTTGACTGCTGGTGCTAGATCGTAGATCTCACCATATGTCGAAGCGTGAGCAATGATTCCTCCGAAGATTGCTTCGCTCATATCTACCAAAGTGTTTTGACTACCTTCAATAATAGAAATCTTTAATGGCTTAGCACGTGTGTGAATGACCGCCTTGATATGCGGATGAAGGTTTATATCGACGAAGAATGCCGCCTCATCGCTTCCATTCCACACTCTTCGAGCAAGAGTCATTGCTTCTGCAGCCGCTGTGGCTTCATCAAGCATAGAAGCATTGGCAATCGGTAGACCGGTGAGATCACCGACAACAGTTTGAAAGGCGAAGATTGCTTCTAGACGACCCTGGCTGATCTCTGGTTGGTATGGCGTGTAGGCGGTATACCAAGCTGGATTTTCTAAAATGTTTCGGAGAACAACAGGAGGTGTGATCGTTCCGTAATATCCAGTCCCGATATATGAGCGCATCACTGAGTTATCGGCAGCTATTTCACGTAGGCGTTCGATGGTCGCGACCTCTGAGATTCCATGTGGAAGGAGATCAACCAACTTCTGCCTCATGACTATGTTCTCTGGAACAACTTTCTCAATGAGCGCATCAAGGGATGGTTCGCCAAGTTCAGCGAGCATCTCTGAAATTTCTCTCTGATCTGGTCCAATATGGCGATCTACAAAGTTCTCGCGGATTGACACCTATCCCCCTTATGGATCTTAAAAATCTCCTAGGGGAAGGATAAAGAGTTTTAGGCGCCTTTGCGCTTTCTTCTCATCGCCAACTCATCCTGAGTGGATGTGACAATGGACCCATCTTCAACCGATTCGCCTTGTAGGTTGGCAAGTGAACCCTCAACCTCATTCCATACGCGATTGATAGCAATTCCAAAGACGCCTTGGCCACCTTGGAGCAGGTCGATGATCTCGTCGGGACTTCCACACTCGTAAATTGAGACGCCATCGCTCATCAGAGTCATACTCTCAAGATCCGCTACCCCACGACTACGTAGATGTTCGACCGCGGTTCGAATATTTTGAAGTGAGACACCGGTATCCAAGAGTCTCTTAACAATCTTGAGAACCAGAATGTCACGGAAACTGTAGAGACGCTGAGAACCTGATCCAGCTGCGCTCTTGATACTTGGCGCTACAAGTTCTGTGCGCGCCCAATAATCGAGTTGGCGATATGTAATGCCTGCCGCGACACAAGCCGTGGCACCTCTATATCCGACTTCGGAGGAGCTCATAATTTCTCACTTCTACAGGGAAGGCCGAAGGGGTTCGGCATAGGTAAAGAGTAGAACTGGGTGGGTCGCAAAGCGATGAGCGACACGAGAAACTTTAAACCTTTACTTGAGGCTTAAGCCTCTACCGCCCAATTAGGAGGCGAAATCGTCCGGATTGATCTGATCCAAGAACTCGCGGAACTTCTCAACCTCATCATCAGATTGATCTGGGATCTCAATTCCAGCCTTAGAGAAGAGGGAGTCAGCGGCGGTAATCGGGGCTGCCGCTCTAAGAGCCAGAGCAATCGCATCACTCGGTCTGGCCGAGATCGTCCTGCCACCGGCCAAATGCAGCTCCGCGTAGAAGACCCCATCGATGAGATCGGTAATCTCCACCCGCTCAACCTGCGCGTCGACCATCCGTAGGACCGATGTGAAGAGGTCATGGGTCAAAGGTCTTACTGGAACCAATCCTTGTTGAGCGAAGGCAATCGCCGAAGCCTCAACAGCGCCTACCCAGATAGGCAGATATCTAATCCCATCGATCTCTTTAAGAAGGACTATCGGCTGATTCGAGGGCATCTCAATTCGAACACCGACTACCTCAACAGGAACGCTCATGGGGATAACCTACTTGGCGCGGTGTAAACCTGCGCGCACAAGGGCGGCATGCAATTTAACCGAGAGTGAGGCCAGCTCATTTGCGACCTCATCTGCGCGCGCCTTGGCATCGGAGCCCTTTTGACGCAAGATCGGGGTAATGACCTGCTCAACCAGACCAACCTCGCGATCTGCTGCAGATTTAAATGAACGAAGGTGACGAGCCTCAATTCCAAAGGCGGCTATCGCGGAAATGGTGCGGGCCACAGCAAGGGCATCGGCATCGTAATAACGACCCCTGATTGTGATCAGTCCGAACGACTCAACTTCTGTGAGCTGCTCATCGGTCAAATTAGACGACTCTAAAAGTTCTGCACGTGACAGGCGAAGTTCACTCTCCCCCGCGAAATGACCCGGAGCAAATTCTCCATCGACTGTTGCAAGACGTGGGGTTGGAGCTCCTCCAGGAATTGCTGCTGGCTCAAGACCACGATCGAGTGCATCCAAATTCTCTTTGATAACCCGAAGCGGAAGGTACTGATCGCGCTGTGCTGTGAGGACGTAACGCAGGCGCTCTAAATCGACACCAGTGAACTTACGGTAGCCCGAAGGGGTGCGTTGCGGTTCAATCAAACCTTCGGACTCAAGAAAGCGAATCTTGGAGATGGTGATATCCGGGAAATCGCCACGCAACTTTCCAAGTACCTCTCCGATGCTGAGATACGCGCGTGCTGGAACTGCCATCAGTTCGCCCTCCCCTTAAAGAATGTCAATCTAAATTTTCCGATTTG
>DAIOGE010000051.1:0-3650 GCA_036745375.1 Candidatus Nanopelagicaceae bacterium | reverse complement strand
TAAGAGCGAGATTAACTCTCAATCTCTATCTTGACTAGAGGCTGACACTATTGACCGCTTGGTTAAAAATCAAGCCGTTAGAGTTTCATACTCCCCAGGAGTGAGTAGATCTGTAGCGCTCTCGGAGACTTCGATCTGAGCAATCCAACCTTGTGTGTACGGATCTTGGTTGATTAGCTCAGGGGCCTTATCTAACTCGGGGTTGACAGCTGTAACAGTTCCGGTCAATGGAGAGTAAATCTCTGAAACAGATTTAGTTGATTCAACTTCACCACAGACCGAACCTGCAGTTACCTTCTCTCCAACTTTAGGAAGTTGAATGTAAACGATGTCGCCCAATGCGCCTTGTGCAAAGTCCGTGATCCCAATCTGAAAGGTATTTGCAGAAACTTCTCGAACCCACTCATGCTCTTTTGTGTATTTCAAATCTGATGGGACGTTAGACATGGGCTCTCCTTCGATGGCCAAGGGCAATTTTTGAATAGTCTAGTGCTGCTAGCAAGTACAAACCTATCCCCCAGATGGCAAATCCCCAACCGAAGGAATGTGCAAACTCTCCCCACGAACTCTTGCTACTTAAAAGCAGAAATGGGAAGGCATACAACAAATTAAAGGTGGCTGCCTTCCCTAAAAATGTAACTGAGAAGACTTCTCCGGATCTCTTTCTATAAAAGGCTAGCAACCCAACCATATAGAGATCGCGCGCGGCCAAAATTCCGACCATCCACCATGGAATGTAATGCTTAAGTGCCAAGCCGATGACTGTTGCCGCTATATAGAGTCGATCGATAGTTGGATCCATCGCAGCACCGATTTTTGATTCCTGGTGCAACCAGCGCGCCACTTTTCCGTCAAAATAATCAGTCCAAGCGCCAATCGCCAAAACAAGATAGCTCCACCCTTTAAGGTTTTCCCCAAGCAGCAACCACAGAAAGATCGGAACGCCACAGGCACGTATAAGAGTGAGGCCGTTAGGAATTGTTAAAACTTCCTTACGTGAAAGTTGCATCTAGCCCCTTCTCTCTTCTCGCTCCCGCACTTTAATCGAGACTTCAACTGGGCTACCTTCAAATCCAAATTCTTCGCGCAGGCGTCGTTCAATGAAGCGGCGATAACTTGGCTCGACCCACTCACTTGAAAAGACCACAAATTTTGGTGGCGCAATTGTTGCCTGTGTGGCGAATCGAATCTTCGGCTGCTTTCCGCCTCGAACTGGAGGTGGGGTCGCTGCGACCAAGGCGCCCAAAAATGCGTTGAGCTTGGAGGTAGGAATTCGCTTCTCCCAGCTTCGCAAAGCAGTTCTCAACGCCGGAGCTAGTCGATCACGATGCCAACCTGTTTTGGCGGAGAGATTAACTCTTTGCGCCCATGGGTAACGTTCTAAGTTTCGCTCTAATTCTTTATCGAGTTGCTCACGACGTTCATCATCAACAACATCCCACTTATTCATTACGAGAACCATCGCACGACCAGCCTCTTCAGCCATTGTGACGATACGCAGATCTTGCTCAGTGAGTGGAACCGATGCATCTATGACAATTACCGCAACCTCGGCGCGATCAAGTGCCGCCGCTGTACGCAGGCTCGCGTAATAATCGGTACCGCTGTCGTGAATGGCGCGCTTACGTATTCCCGCGGTATCAATGAAACGCCAGGTATCTCCGCCGAGTTCAATGAGTTCATCAACTGGATCTCGCGTCGTTCCTGCTGCATCATCAACCAGAACTCGGGACTCTCCCGCTAGCGCGTTGAGAAGGCTGGACTTACCAACGTTTGGTCGACCGACAATCGCAATTCTTCTAAATCCATCATCTGGTAACTCAGATCCAACTTCAGGAAGTTCTCGTACCAACAGGTCCAGGAGATCTCCCGATCCACGTCCATGGAGAGCCGAAACAAAATGTGGCTCCCCTAGTCCAAGATTCCACAGAGCGTGAGCATTCTGCTCTTCATTAACACCATCAACTTTATTTGCTACCAAGATTGTCTTCTTCTTAGATTTACGAAGCAGAGTGAGCAATGAAGAATCTTCATCCAGTGCACCTACTTGAGCATCCACAACAAAGAGAATGACATCAGCTTCAGCAATAGCGAGTTCGGCGCCGGCGGTGATCTTCTCGGAGATTCCTTCAGGTTTGACCTCCCAACCTCCGGTATCAATCAAAACGAAGGTGCGACCATTCCACTCTGCCTCATATTTAACGCGATCTCGAGTCACCCCAGGCGTATCTTCAACAATCGCCTCGCGGCGACCGATGATTCGATTAACCAAGGTCGACTTTCCCACATTTGGACGTCCAATGATTGCAACCTTAGGTAGCCCAAGAAGTGCCCGCTCCTTAGCCCATTGCCAAATAACATCGACCACCTCGGGCAGATCCAATAGCGTCGAGTCGATCTCAAGTGCATCATCCGCCATGCGTAGCGGTGAAATTTTCCTCGTGGAGTCGATCTCATCTCGTGCCTCAAGCGACTCCGAAACCGATTGTGTCGTGCTGGGTTCCGAAAGTTCACGTTCACGTCTTAAAGCTCGTTGCTGCAGATCTGCGTATAAGAAAATCTTAAGCGGAGCATCTGGCACCACAACGGTTCCAATATCTCTACCTTCAACGACTATTCCGTGAGGAGCGCTATCGATGATGCTCCGTTGAACGTCGAGCAAATATTCACGGACTTCCGGGTAAGCCGAGTAGATCGAAACTTGGTCGGTAACTCGTTGGCTACGGATATCGGCACTCACATCGACTTCACCAACAAAGGTGCGAGGCTCAATGGGGTCGCCATTAAAAGTGATCTCTTCTTCACGGGCCCGAGCTACCAACTCAGATGGATCTTGTAGTCCCTCATGAATCGCCAGCCAGGTAATCGCGCGATAGAGCGCTCCAGTATCGAGGTACTGCCAGTTCGCCCGTTGTGCCACCGCCTTGGCGGTAGAAGACTTTCCGGCTCCACTTGGACCATCTATGGTGATTACGACGGTCGACATACGAGTACCTTAACTGTTTATAGGGCGAGTGAATTTTGCTCAGTGATTTTGAATAGCGAATTTGCAGGGCGAAAGTGGCTCAGCCGATAGATTCTCGTGGTTGATGTGCCTTCCAACCTTCGCGAATCAACTGATCATAAACTCGGCCCGAATCCGCCTGCGAAAGTGCCAAAGTCACCAGGCCACTCTCCTGTCCGGGGGTATGTTCGATGGTGAGATCCTCGACGTTGGCCCCAACGAGAGCGCAGGCATCAAAGATCTTGGCTAGCTGCCCTGGTTTGTCATCAATGATGATAGGAAGAAACCAGTAGTCGCGCCGCTTCCCGCCGTGCTTTCCCGGGATCCGAGCGTGATTCTCTCGACCAAGATCCAGAATCTCCTTGGTCTTTCTTAAATCATCGTTTTGTAGAGATGTTGATAAATCTTCTAAATTACGGGCAAAGATCTCCAGAAGGGCCACTACAGCCTCCCTATTTGCATGTAGTAACTCAGACCAGAGTTCCGAACTTGAGGCGGCGAGGCGTGAGACATCTTTTAAACCCTGACCGGCCAATCTGATGTCGCGATCCGACAAACCAAGTAGTGAAGCTGAGAGTAGAGAACTCACAACTTGCGGCAGGTGCGAGATTCCGGCAATCGCTTCATCATGCTCCTTGGGACCCAG
>DAIOGE010000050.1:0-7111 GCA_036745375.1 Candidatus Nanopelagicaceae bacterium | reverse complement strand
AGCGCGGTCAAGCAAGCCGCGACGGCACACCATGTGAACCATGACTGTGCAGTGCGCTGGCGCCAAAGATCGAGCTCGTGCGGGAGATCTGTGGTGCGATTACGAATCAAAATCCCCAGTGCGATGAAGGCACCGAGGAAGTAATGGAAGATTCCAGTACCGGCCATCAAGACCCAGTTCGATGCATATGCGCCGTTAAAGCTCACAACACCAGCGTCATCTGTCACCAAGAACGGCATATGGGCCATCTGATGCCATTGTATGTATCCACCCACAAGCAAGACAGCGAGTGTCACTAGTGATGTGAGATTGCGACGCTGCTTATCCTCTTGACCAAGCCGATGTGCGATTGCCGCGATCACAAATGGGATAGCAACTGACCAGGCTGATCCAACGGAGAAGTGCTTAACGCCCTTTGGTAGCCAGTTTCCGCCGGTATTGAGATTGCGGAGATAGAAGTACGAGAAGATCATCGAGAAGAGGAAGGCCCCATCTGCGACGATTAATAGACGTACTCCAAGTCGTTCACGACGACCAACAGCTGAATCTGAATCGTGGTGTACGTGGAACTCTGTGTCGTGGCTCATGAGTTACTTACCCTTTCCGTAGCCATATGGATCACTTGTGATGATTGGAAGTTCATCAAAGTTGGTGAGTGGAACTGGATAAGGAACCGTCCATTCAAGCGTCTTTGCTCCCCATGGATTCATAGGAGCGACCTTGCCGTGACGCCATGAATGAATTACAGCCCAGAGCAGAATGATCATTCCGATACCGACGCTATATGCACCCATCGTCGAGATGAGATTCGAGGTCTTATAGAGAGCTGCATAATCCATCACGCGCCGTGGTTGACCTTCAGCACCCGCCATGAACATTCCGAAGAAGAGGACGTTAAATCCGATCTGGACAAGCCAGAAGGAGATGTAACCAGCGCGCTCGTTCAGCATTCTTCCGGTCATCTTTGGATACCAGTAAGCAAGTCCACCAATCGCACCAGTGAGCGCTGCGCCCATCAGAGTGAAGTGGAAGTGCGCGGTCACGAACATTGATCCGTGAAGATAGCCATCGGCAGGGACATCTGAGAGGTAGATACCGGTGATACCGCCGATAAGGAAGTCCCAGATAAATGCGAAGACAGAGAGCATTGGAAGTTTCATCCACGGCTTTCCGCGCCACAACGTTCCGATCAAGACCAAGAAGAGCAATCCCGTAGGGATCGAGATCATCTCGGTCGTCACCATAAATGCGCCGTTAAGCGATGGTGCCCAACCAGCCATATACATATGGTGAGCCCAGACGAGAATAGAGAGACCTGCGATTCCGGCAAAGCCCATGATCGCTGCGTTATACGAGAAGAGCGGCTTTCTTACGAAGACCGGTGCGATCTCCATCAGCGCAGCAACACCTGGAATCAAAATAACATAAACCTCTGGATGGCCCATGATCCAGAAGAGGTTGGCATAGAGCCATCCGCTTCCGCCCATGTTGGCATCGAAGAAGCCGGTATTAAATGTGCGATCAAGTGAGGTCATGATCATCGCAACCATAAAGGTTGGGAAGGCAGGAATAGCGAGTGCAACGGAGATCGTTGATCCAATAACGAAGATCGGAACTCGGTTCCACTTCATACCCTTGGTACGCATCGCAACAACAGTTGTCGTGATATTCATACCAGCGACAGCAGTCGATACTGCGAAGATGATGATGGTTGCAAGGAAGGCATTCATGCCAGCTCCTGCTTGAACACTCAGTGGTGCGTAAGCGGTCCAACCAGTTGGGATTCCACCGAGGAACCATGCGCTACAGAGCACAGGGATCGCAGTGAAGAGAACCCACCAAGAGAGTGCGTTGAGGCGAGGGAAGGCCATGTCATAGGCACCGATCATGATTGGCATGATGTAGTTACCAAATGGACCGGTAGCAACGATGATCATTGCAATGATCATGGTGATGCCGTGGAGGCCGACTAATGAGTTGTAGACGGTAGCTGTAACGAAATGTCCACCTGGGCGAGCCAAGTTGGTACGAATCATCATCGCCATTGTGCCGCCAACGCCCAGGAGGGTCATAACGCCCACTAAATACTGAATTCCAACGACTTTATGGTCGGTGCAGTATTTGAAGTAACGCTTGATTCCCTGGCCATCGCCAGCCATATAAAGAATCTCTTCATCGGTGAGATCTTTACCGATCAACCAACGCCATGGGCCAATGAATGCACCTATGCCGACCATGAAACCAATGGACCACGCGAACATAGTGCCAAGCAGAACTATGTTGTTGTCATGAGGTGAAAGTGGATCTGCCACCTTATCGGTGTAGGTCAGCACTGAATTCTTTAGAAGATAATAAGCAATCGCTGCGAAGAGAACTCCGACAACAACTCCAGTTCCCATATGTAAGCGAGTGATCAAACTCCGCTTTGGATTTGGTACTGGTCGTGAACTTGAGTGGACCTTATCGAGAGTGCTCATGCTGTGTGTCCTCCTTGTGCAACGACCCAGGCATTGAAGTCAGCTGGTGACATCACCTCGCCATTAGTCTCCATATATGCGTGATAGAGGCCGCAGAGTTCTGCGCACTTCACATCAATCGCACCGATCTTTGTAGGCGTTGTATGAATAACAGTTGTAACCTGCGCGTTCGCATCAACTTTGACGCCCAACTGGACTGGCCAGAATGAGTGATTGACATCGGCTGACTTCACATCGAAGATAACCGGAACTCCGACAGGGAGATTGAGATCATGTGTCTCAATTCCTTGTGCTGGATAGTTAAAGGTCCAGAGCCATTGTGACCCTGTGACTTCAACAGTTATCGCGCTCTTTGCATCGGATGCCGCAGCTACAGCTTGTGAATTGATCTCGATCAATCCCCATGCGATCGCGACGAGGGCGAAGACCAACGAACCAATAGTCCAAATCGCAACGATCGGACCGTGAGTGCGAATCGCCGGACCATCCTCAGGAGGAGTATCGCCGCGATGCATATTCATAAAGGAGTTAGTCGCAATAGCAAGGACAATGCCGGCAATTGGCGCTGAAATAACGGTGAACCAGATCATGATCGATTCAGCTGACTTCATCTCTTTCGACATGATCGTTGGCATCCACTTTGGATAGAAGAAGAGTCCCAAGAGGATAAATAGGATGGTCCAGAGGAAGAAGAGCACGGTTGTCCGAGAGACATCCTTACGCTTAAAGAAATTCGTTAGTCGCTCACCAGGTGTAGGGGCGAGAACTTCGTTGCTGTGATCAGCCATTTACGACACTCACCTTTCCTGACATATATCCGTTCTGTCCCATAACAGCACCGAACTTGGCATATGTGCCATCACCACATGGGTACTCGCAGTTCCAGACATATTCACCAGCGCTGCCGGTGACAAAGGAGAAGACAACGGTATGTCCCATGTTCTTTGTCCCTGGGTCATGTGTTGGGATGTTATTTCCTTTGTCGTCAGCTTGGACGCGAGGGAGTGGAACATTCACGAAGAGTGGGTCTTGAGATGATGTTGGAAGGCCATGGAGTGTAAATGTGTGTTGGACTTCGGTGGGTAGAAGCGAGGAGACCGGTTGGCCATCCACAGTCATTGCGCCACCGACAGTGCCCACAACCTTTGCAAAGTAATTGGTATTGAGGTGCTCACCACTGTCGTAGACCTTCAATGTCATTGTCACAAGTGAGTGAGCTGGTAGCACCAGATGTTCTTCGGTGTAGAAGGGCCACGGATGAGTATTTGTTCGGTTCACGCCATTGTCTCGGGCGGTCTGATCGTCCGGCCAAACGCTCTCATTAATGAAGGCATGTGGAAGAACTTTCCCATCAACTGTCGCTGTCCCGTTTACTGTCGCATACATCTTCTTCTGCGAATCCTTTGAAACCGAATGGAGCGTAAATCCAACTCCAGCAACTACAGCTACTCCAAAGAGTAGAAATGCAATTGCACTAACGAGGGGCTTACCCCTCGACACTTCATCGTGTGTGGCGGTCTCCACCATTCCTTCTTTCTCGTGCATTCTGGTCACGGCCAGGATCACTCAAAGTTGGGTGAACTATCCGTGAGAAATTACTTGTAGTGAGGGTACGCTCATCTCTGGCTGAGGTGTAGCACTTCTGCTAAAAATATAAAAATATTTCTGTGAGAATGTATAGAGTCAACAGAGAGGAGCACCATGAAGCTAAACCCAATATGGGATATTGCTTTTGGGGTCACCCTCGCCACTGTTGCCTTCTGGTACTACCGCGCTAATCAGGCACAAAGAAGAGTGAGTAAGGTCCGGCAAGGCCTCTTCTATCTTGGTTTGAGCCTGCTTGCGCTCATGCTCGTCGGTCCGGTGCCCCATAAAGCGGTGACGATCTTCTGGGTCCACATGATTCAGCACATCTCGATCATGATGCTGATCTCCCCAATGATCGTTCTTGGGTCACCCTTCAAGCTAGCCCTTGAAGCCAACAACTCCCTGGGAGGCTTTGCGCGCAAACTCGCTCAGAACAGGTTTATCCGCCAACTCTTTAAAGCCGAAGTCGGCTTCGTCATCTTCCTTGCCGTACTGATTCTGACCCACTTCTCTCCGCTGGCCAATGCCGGAATGCGTAACCCCAATATTCACTGCCTTGAATTGATCATCTTCTTGCTCGGCGGTCTTATCTATTACTACCCCGTGATGGAAGGTAACCCTCAACCCTTCCCGGTCTCCTACTCAAAGCGCGTCATCTCACTCTTTGCGATGATGTTGCCCGAGACGATGACTGGGTTTTTCCTCTATTCAGGCAATCGGGTCTTACATGCCTTGCCAGATTCGCGTTCAATGTCGATGGGGCTCACTGATCAACATACTGGTGGGGCGATTATGTGGGCGATGGGAATGTTGATCGATTCAATGTGGATAGTCTTAGCCGCACGAGATTGGTTTGAGAACGAACGATTATTGGCGGAGGCAGAAGATGAGCACTGAGCCGGATCCGCAACCCGATCCACATCGCAAGTGGGTCTTATGGGGAGTACCGCTCTGCGTTCTCATGGCCTTCTTTGAATTAGATCGCGCGCTCGGTGGCAATCATCGAAGCTGGGTCTACGTTGCCGAATGGCCCTTCTTCGCCGTCTTCATCATCTATATGTATTGGAAGCTTTCGCAGCCACAAGAGATGTACGACGACTCAAACGATCCCAAGCGCGAGATCGAGTAAGGCCCTTACCAGGATTGGTTAAGTGGCTTACCTTCGGCATAGCCCGATGATGATTGAATTCCGACGATCGCCTTCTCGAAGAAATCTGGAATCGACTTCGCGCCGGCATATGTGCAACTGGATCGCACGCCAGAGATAATCTCATCGACTAAATCTTCAACGCCAGGTCTGGCTGGATTGATGTACATCCGTGATGAGGAGATGCCCTCTTCAAAGAGCGCCTTACGTGCGCGATCGAAGGCACCTTCACTCGATGTACGTGCCGCAACTGCGCGAGCAGATGCCATGCCAAAGGATTCTTTGTAGAGACGACCATGTGAATCGCGGTTGAGATCGCTCGGAGATTCAAGCGTCCCAGCAAACCACGATCCGATCATCACCTGAGAAGCACCAGCAGCAAGGGCTAGCGCGACATCGCGTGGGTGGCGAACCCCGCCATCTGCCCAGACATGCTTACCGAATTTCGCTGCTTCGGCAGCGCATTCAAGCACGGCAGAGAATTGTGGGCGCCCAACACCGGTCTGCATACGTGTTGTACACATCGCACCTGGCCCAACACCAACCTTAATAATGTCAGCGCCGGCTTCGATGAGATCACGCGTACCAGCAGCTGTTACAACGTTACCTGCAACGATCGGTACCCGAGGAGAGAGTGCGCGGATAGATTTGATCGCTTCGATCATCTTGACCTGATGGCCATGTGCCGTATCAACGACCAATACATCTGCGCCAGCCTCGATTAAGAACTTTGCTTTCGCTGTGACATCACCATTGATTCCAACTGCGGCCGCGATCCGCAACTTTCCATTCGCATCAAGTGCTGGCGTGTAGAGCGTGGCACGTAGTGCACCGGTCTTTGTCAGGATGCCAACCAATGATCCACTGCTACTCACAACCGGAGCAAGTTTGCGTCGGTGAAGAGTTAAGAATTCGAAGGCTGCTCGTGGTTCGATCGTTTCATCAACTGTGATCAAATCTGTCGCCATAATTTGCTGAAGCTGTGTGAAGCGGTCAACGCGCTCACAATCAGCCTCAGTGACAATGCCAACTGGCTTATCTCCTTCAACGACGATGAGCGCACCATGAGCTCGCTTATTGATGAGATCAAGAGCATCTGCGACTGTGTCGGTTGGAGCAAGAGTGACTGGTGTATCGAAGAAGGTATGTCGTGCCTTCACCCAGGAGATGACATCAGCAACAATCTCGAGTGGAATATCTTGTGGAATCACTGCGATACCGCCACGACGGGCGATCGTCTCGGCCATACGTCGGCCAGAGATTGCGGTCATATTCGATACAACGAGTGGGATCGTGGTCCCAGTTCCATCAGTCGTGGAGAGGTCTACATCCATACGACTAGATATTTCAGAACGACTTGGGGCGAGGAAGACATCCTCGTAGGTGAGGTCAAAGGACGGGCTAGTTATGAAACGCACGTGGAGTAATGATACCCGCCTTTTGGGCAACCCCCATAAGTTAGAGTTAGCCTCATAACGGGCATATCGCCCACGATACGGTCACCAGCGTGAAAGGTTCGACGTGCTTCTTCTCTCAAGTCTCAGCACAGAGATCTTCTTTTGGACCATAACTATCCTCGCTATCGGTCTGACCGTCTTCTTCTGGCATAAATTCGTCTCGAAGAAGTTCCGCCATATCTTTGCTCGCGTCAGCATCATTATCTTCATCCAAATTTTTGCGCTCGCCTCAACGGGCATCACCATCAACCGCAATGGTCAGTTCTACGCTAGCTGGGGCGACCTATTTGGAAGTAAGAATCAACTCGAGAAAATTGCCGTTGCTCCAAACTTACTTGCACAAATCTCTGCGAAAGATATTAAGCAAGCAAGAAAGACTGCTGGCGGGAGTTTGATCTTCCGTGAAGTCATCACTGGAGAGCAGTCGAAGATTTCAGATGTTG
>DAIOGE010000049.1:0-7161 GCA_036745375.1 Candidatus Nanopelagicaceae bacterium | reverse complement strand
CCGAGACTCCCGTGGTCATTGTCTGCGCCGGTGTTAAATCAATTTTGGATGTTCCGGGAACTCTCGAGCGCTTAGAGACTTTTGCAGTGCCAGTGCTTGGGTACGGCACTAACGCCTTCCCAGGTTTCTATCTCACCGAATCAGGTTATGACGTGGAACATCGAGTCGATAGCGTTGAAGAGATAACCGATATTTGGAGAAATCGATTTGAATTAAAGACTGATGATCGCGCGATAGTGGTTGCAAACCCTGTGGTCAATCAGATGGATCTCAACCTTCACAACCAAATTTTGGACTCGGGACTTAAAGCCGCTGAGGAAAATCACATTACCGGCAAAGCAGTGACTCCTTTCCTGTTGGAGTATTTCCATACCCAGAGCAAAGGTGAATCTCTGCGGGTCAATATCGACATCATCAAAGCCAACTCACATCTCGCCGCATTAATCGCGATCTCCCTTAATAAATGACAAGGGTCTTGTGCATTGGGGACATCATGCTCGATGTCACCGCCGTAGTCGGCGCTCCGATTCGCCAAGGTGTTGAAACTCGCGCTGTTATTTCAACGCACGGGGGTGGAGCGGCCGCAAATGTTGCATCCTGGTTGGCGGTCAATGGCACGCCTTCTCACTTAATTGCTCGAGTGGGAGATGATGCAGCAGGTCAGACCGTTATAGCTGAACTTCATAAATATGGAGTCGAACATTCGCAAACTATCGTCCCTGGCGTTGGTACGGGAGTTGTCATTGTGCTCGTCGATGCTCTAGGTGAGCGAACTATGTTTCCGGATTCTGGCGCCAACTCGGGTTTAAGTCTGGCAGATCTTCCTTCACTCGATGGGTTTACTGCTGTGTATCTCTCCGGATATCCGCTTGTAAATCCCAAGTCACGTGATGGTGCGCTTGCAATTTTGCACGCTGTAAGAGAGCGTGGACTCACAGTTGTATTCGATCCATCCACTGTAGGAGTTCTACTTGAGGTTGGACTCAACCAAGTTCGCGAGTGGCTAAGTTTGGTTGATGTTGTGATTCTCAATGAGGAAGAGGCGCACTTCTTAAGTGGAAAGAACAATCCGGTTGAGGCGGCCGCCGAGTTATTGAAATTGACTCCACTCGTTGTCATAAAGCGGGGCAGTAACGGCGCGTTAGCCCAATCACGTGAGGCCGCACTGGTGCAAATTTCCGCGGTTGATGTCGAAGTAGTGGACACAACCGGCGCCGGGGATGCTTTCGCCGCGGGCTTTATTCAAGCCTGGATTAATAAGAATAGATTGCTTGAGTCATTACATAACGGTGCGACGTTTGCAGCACGTTGCGTGGCGACCGTAGGAGCCCGTCCCCTCATTTGAATCTTTCCAAGAGTAAATCGCTCTTGCGAATAATCCGCGTTTAGGTTTATCAGGGTGCAGATGTGAAAATTGCGCCATGAATTCCATCCTTATTGTTGGCGCGGTATTGATACTTGCGCTTGCATTCGGATTTGTGGATCGAAAGCGAAGTGGAAGAGTAAATATCAAAGAGGATCTTCGTCATCAGGTCAGCTCGCAGGAAATTGGTAGCGAGTTAGGTGAAGTCGCAACCGTCCTGCAATTCTCGACCGCCTTCTGTACGCCGTGCCGCGCAACGCGAAGCACGCTCTCATCTGTTATTTCTCATTACCCAAAGATCAAACATGTTGAAGTTGATGCAGAGAGCAAATTAGATCTTGTTCGTCGTTTAGATATTCGTCAGACTCCAACAACGTTATTTTTGAATTCAGCAGGAAGAGAAATAGCTCGTGCAGTTGGTGCGCCAAAGCGCGATCAAGTTATTAATGCACTTGAGAGAATCTAAGGGAGAGATTTCATGATTGATGCTCGTGGCCCGCGTTGGTCTGCCGGACTCACCTCACTAGTTTTGATTATTGCTTTGTTTACTCGATCCCCAGTCGTGATCATCATTCAACTAGTGCAATTTGCATTTGGTGCATTTGCTGGTCCCCCAAAGTCCCCCTACGCCTGGCTCTATAAGCGTTTTGTGCAACCACGGCTCTCTAAAGAGTTTGATTCCGAAGATGTTCGCCCACCCCAATTCGCACAATTTGTCGGATTTATTTTTGCGCTCTTAGCGACGGTGGGGGCATTAACTCATGTCTGGCTTCTCTTCACGATCGCCACATCTTTTGCCCTCTTTGCAGCTGTTCTAAACTCGGCATTTGGCTACTGTCTGGGATGCAAGATGTACCTCTTGGGAGTTCGTTTACGTCGGGGATAGAGTGGGGGCATGAAAAGCCTCAACAACTTTATCGCTGGCGCCGCAACAGAATCTAGCTCTGGCGCAACAACCGAAATCATCAATCCCTCGAGCGGACAGGCATATGCAACTGCCCAACTCTCAAATGCTGCCGATGTTGACCGAGCCCTCAAGGCTGCCGCGACTGCTTTTGAAGAGTGGCGCGAGACCACTCCGGCTGAGCGCCAACGCGCATTGCTTAAGATTGCCGATGCTCTGGAGTCGCGGGCTGATGAGATTGTTGCCATTGAATCTGAAAATACTGGCAAACCGATCGGTCTAACTCTCTCCGAAGAAGTGCCACCTATGATCGATGAGATCCGTTTCTTTGCCGGTGCCGCTCGCCATTTAGAAGGTAAGTCGGCTGGTGAATATATGAGAGGCATGACCTCCTTTGTTCGTCGCGAGCCAATCGGTGTCTGTGCCCAAGTAACTCCTTGGAACTATCCAATGATGATGGCTGTCTGGAAGTGGGCTCCCGCCATCGCCGCTGGTAACACCGTCGTGCTCAAGCCAAGTGATACAACGCCTGCTTCTACCGTATTCATGGCCGAAGTAATGTCAGAGTTTTTACCCGCAGGTGTATTTAACGTTGTTACTGGCGATCGCGACACGGGTCGTTTATTAGTCGAACATAAGATTCCAGCAATGGTCTCCATCACTGGTTCAGTTCGCGCCGGTATGGAAGTCGCCCAATCAGCCAGCAGTGATTTAAAGCGCGTGCACTTGGAACTCGGCGGTAAAGCTCCTGTTGTCGTATTTGCTGATGCTGATCTTGAGGCAGCAGCTGCTGCAATCGCGCTCGCTGGGTATTTCAATGCTGGGCAAGATTGCACCGCAGCAACCCGTGTACTGGTTGAAGATAAGGTCTACGAAAAATTTGTGGCCCTTCTTGTAGAGCAAGCTACTAACGAAGTTAAGACCGGCGCACCCGGAGAAGATGTTCTCTATGGTCCGCTCAACAACGCCAACCAATTAGCTCGTGTAAAGGGATTTATTGATCGTGCACCTAACCATACCGAAATCGTTGCTGGTGGTTCAGTGGTAGATCGCGCCGGATACTTCTTCACACCAACTGTTATTGCAGGAGTTCAGCAAGATGATGAACTTGCTCAAAGTGAGATCTTCGGACCAGTCATCACCGTCCAAAAGTTCAGTGATGAAGCGCAGGCGATCAAGTTTGCTAACGGGGTTCCTTATGGACTCGCCTCTAGCGTCTGGACCTCAAACCATGGTCGCGCAATGCGTTTATCTAGGGCTTTGGACTTTGGCGTGGTCTGGATAAACACCCATATTCCATTTGTTTCAGAGATGCCTCATGGCGGTTTCAAGCATTCGGGATATGGCAAGGACTTATCTGCCTACGGATTTGAGGATTACACGCGGATCAAGCACGTGATGACCAACCTCAACGGGTAGGGTTTCGGCATGGAAAATCGTTTTCCCATTTTCGATGTCTCGCCTGCCGTTATTTATGGCGAGGAGCTGGTACCGGCTAAAGCGATCGCCGATGAGGCGCTCAATGTACGCGCCACTGTTATTCGCGAAGGTCATGACAAATTAGTTGTTGAAGCCGTTCTTGTTGATCCGCAAGGTGTAGAAGTAGATCGCGTGGGCATGCGTGAATATTGGCCTGGGACAGATAGATATGAGGCGGAACTTCGCCCAACTTCTGTGGGGGTTTGGCACTTTTACATTGAAGCGCTGAGCGAGGATCGCACCCTTGCTTCGCAATCATCGCTCTACCCAATTTATGCCGAACCTACCCGAGCACTCGTTGGCGCTTGGTATGAGTTCTTTCCGCGCAGCGAAGGTGCTGTTCGCAAGGCCGATGGCACAATCGTAAGTGGCACTTTCAAGACTGCAGAGAAATCCTTACAACGCGTAGCGGATATGAAATTTGATGTCCTCTACCTCCCGCCGATTCATCCCATCGGTTATTCATTTCGCAAAGGTCGCAACAACACCTTAACTCCTACAGCAACTGATCCCGGAGTTCCTTGGGCGATCGGCAATGCAGATGGGGGCCACGACAGCATCAATCCTGAGCTTGGCACCATGAAAGATTTTGAAAATTTTGTGAAGGCCGCTGCGAAACTCAACATTGAAATTGCCATGGACTTTGCACTGCAATGTTCTCCAGATCATCCATGGGCTATAGATCACCGCGAATGGTTCACGATTCGTCCAGATGGAACGATCGCCTACGCCGAAAACCCACCGAAGAAATATCAAGATATTTATCCGATCAACTTCGATAAAGATTATCAAGGCATGCTCGATGAGTCTTATCGCGTTCTGTCACTCTGGATCTCTAAAGGTGTCAAGATTTTCCGCGTCGACAATCCGCACACCAAGCCGGTGCAGTTCTGGCACGAGTTGATTACGCGAGTTAATCGAGAGCATCCAGAAGTTGTTTTCTTATCGGAAGCCTTTACACGCCCCGCAAGGATGCACGCGCTCGGTAAAGCTGGATTCCAACAGTCATATACCTATTTCACCTGGCGTACTACTAAGCACGAACTCACTACTTATGCCACCGAGGTTGCTACAGAGACAAGCGCATTCTTTAGACCGAACTTCTGGGTTAATACTCCAGATATCTTGCCTTTCCATTTACAAAGTGGCGCTCCATCAATCTTTGCGATGCGTGCGCTCCTTGCCGCAACGCTCACACCCTCTTGGGGTATGTATGCGGGTTACGAGTTGTACGAACATATTCCGATTCGTGAAGGCGCCGAAGAGTATTTGGATTCAGAGAAGTACGAGATCAAGGTGCGCGATTGGACCAAGCCAACTCTGGCTCCATTTGTCACCCTACTCAACTCAATTCGCAGACAGAACCCTGCGCTGCAACGGCTACGTAATCTGCGCTTCCATGCCACAGACTCTGACAAAATTTTGGCTTACTCCAAGCGCGAAGGCGAAAACCTGATCTTGGTGATCGTTAACTTGGATCCGATCCATGCCCAAGAGACCATCGTGCATTGGAACTTCTTCGATCTCGGCCTCGCCGAACGCTCCTTTAATGTAGAAGACCTCATCACTGGTCATTCATTTGAATATACGCCTCATACCTGGGTGCGAATTGATCCGGCATCTCCCGGAACTCCTGTCGGACATATTCTGAAAGTGACTCTATGAGCAACGGCCTCGGCGATTTAGATATCTACTTAATTGGCGAAGGTCGCCACGAAGAGTTATGGAAGGCGCTTGGATCTCAAGTGCGCCGTGATGCTTTGGGCAACTTGCTCGGGACCAACTTCTCTGTGTGGGCTCCAAATGCCCGGTCTGTGGCGCTTATCGGATCATTTAATTATTGGGATAAGAACTCTCACCCCATGCAGAGTTTGGGTTCCAGTGGTATTTGGCAGTTGTTTGTTCCTGGTGTCGGCCCCGACACTCCCTACAAATATTCAATCCTTGGGTTAGGTGGAAACTGGGTAGATCACGCCGATCCAATGGCGCGTGCAACTGAGCACCCACCACACACCGCCTCCGTTGTCACTGAGAGCAGATACGAGTTTAAGGATGCGACGTGGCTAGAAAAACGCGCGCATGCAAAACCTTGGGAAGAGGCGCTCAGTGTCTACGAGGTTCACGTTGGTTCTTGGAAGCCTGGACTTTCGTATCGCGACTTAGCGACAGAGCTCGTCAATTATGTAAAAGAGATGGGCTTTACCCATGTGGAGTTCTTGCCACTTTGCGAACATCCTTATGGTCCTTCGTGGGGTTATCAAGTCACCTCGTTCTTCGCACCTACATCTCGATTCGGATCTCCCGATGAACTTCGTTACTTGATTGATTCACTGCATCAAGCAGATATCGGTGTAATCATGGATTGGGTTCCTGCTCACTTCCCTAAGGATCAATGGGCGCTGGCGCAATTTGATGGAACAGCTCTCTATGAACATGCCGATCCCCGCCAAGGCGAGCATCCCGACTGGGGAACGCTGATCTTCAACTACGATCGCAATGAAGTTCGCAATTTCTTAGTTGCAAGTGCGCTCTATTGGTTGCAAGAGTTTCATATCGATGGAATTCGAGTTGATGCTGTTGCCTCCATGCTCTACCTCGACTATTCGCGCAATGAAGGCGAGTGGATTCCTAATGAACACGGTGGTCGTGAAAATCTCTCTGCGGTCCGTTTCCTACAAGAGTTAACCGCTACCTGTTATCGCGAAGTCCCTGGCTGCATGATTATCGCCGAAGAGTCCACCGCCTGGCCTGGCGTCACTCGTTCTACCGATAGTGGCGGACTGGGATTTGGATTTAAGTGGAATATGGGCTGGATGCACGACACCTTGGAGTACATCCAAGAGGATCCGATTAATCGCGTCTATCACCACAACGAAATTACAAAAGCGATTCTGTATGCCTGGTCCGAGAATTACATGCTTCCCTTTTCCCATGATGAGGTAGTTCATGGCAAAGGTTCTTTAGTTGCAAAGATGCCGGGCGATCGATGGCAGCAACTTGCCAACCTGCGCGCCCTCTACGGATTTATGTGGGCCCACCCTGGCAAGAAGTTGCTCTTCATGGGATGCGAGTTCGCTCAATCACAGGAGTGGAACGCCTCTCAATCACTCGATTGGCATTTAACGCAATTCCCAGAGCACAACCAGATCCAGACGACTATTGCTGAACTCAATTCAACGTATAAGAAGCAAGCGGAACTCTGGCAACGCGATATCACTCCATCGGGTTTCCAATGGTTAGTCGTCGATGATGGTGCGGCAAATATCGTGGCCTTTGCTCGCTACGGACACGATGGTCGCCCGCTGGTATCGGTAACTAACTTCTCGCCAGTTCCTCAACTCTTTTATAAGTTGCCATTGCCCGGGGATTATCGCTGGAAATTGATTCTCAATACCGATGAGCTTCGTTTTGGTGG
>DAIOGE010000048.1:0-7345 GCA_036745375.1 Candidatus Nanopelagicaceae bacterium | reverse complement strand
AAGAGGGCGCCAAGATTTACGATCTCCAGGATCCAAACTCCAAGATGAGTAAGTCCGCCGAATCCCTAAGTGGCTTGATTGAGATTCTTGATACCCCAGAGGCAAATACCAAGAAGATCAAGAGCGCGGTCACCGACACTGGTCGCGAGGTGCGCTTTGATTTTGCCGAGAAGCCAGGTATCTCCAATCTCCTTACCATTTTCTCAACTCTGTCAGGACGTACCGTGGCTGACATCGAGAACGAATTTGCCGGTAAAGGTTATGGCGATTTCAAAGGTGCTGTCGCAGAAGTTGTCGTCGAGTATCTCCGACCAGTTCGCGCTAAAACTCTAGAACTTTTGGATGATCCAACACATCTCAATGCCATCCTTAAAATAGGAGCAGAAAAAGCTGGTGCGGTTGCTAGCAAGACACTTGGTGATGTTTACGAACGGATTGGCTTACTTGCGCGCGGTTAGGCTCGCTGTATTTGTTGCAGCCAGTTCACTCGTGCTTTCGATGGGAGCCTTACCTGCTCGCGCTGTTGCATCAATAAAAATTGCAATTGCATATGACATTGGTGGGCGTGGAGACCATGGCATTAATGACTCGGCCGCAATCGGCGTTGATTACATTAAGAAGAAGTATGGACTGACCGCCCTCAACGTCCGTGAGATGGTCACCAACGGTACTGAGAGTGATCGCGAGTCTCGGCTGCAATTTTTGGCTAATGCAAATTACAACTTGATTGTGGCTATCGGGGCTCAATATGCCCAGGCGGTTAGCATTACCGCATTGGCATTTCCTTCTACCCAATTTGCGTTGATTGATGATTCCAGCGTTGGAAATTTGAATGTTAGCGATATGGATTTCTCAAACCCTCAAGGGGCTTATCTAGCTGGAGTGTTGGCCGGCAGTGCAACCAAGACAAATAAGATCGGGATCGTTGCACCAACAGCCTGGGCTCCTAATATTCCTGATTTTAAGAAAGGCGTTGCCACAGTCAATAAGAAGGCAGGCGTATTTGCGGAGGTTATCGGCTCGGCACCTATTCCTCCGACAAAGACTCTCGTGGGCCTGGATTGCGATGTGATCTTCTCAGAGTGGTCTGCGACGAGCGAGGTTGAAGACACGATAGCCAAGCTTTATACAACCAAACACCCGTTGGCGTTGATTGGGGTTTCGCCCGATCAATACTTCTTACTTGGTAATTCCAGCCAAAAAATCCTTATCGGTGCAGTCTCTAAACATGTAAACACGGCGGTTGCCGATGTTATGACTGCTTCCCTTACCAATCAGAGCATTGTCGATGTAATTGATGAAGCCAAGGGAATATTCGGGCATATTTACACCGTCAAAGATGGCGGGGAGTCAATGGCACTAACGGCTTTAGGTGCGAAGTACTCTGTAAATGTCGAAAACGCTGTCCTGCAATTGAAGAGTGGAAAGGTAAAGCTTCCTTAATCTTCAATCACGCAGAGCAGTTGGCCGCTCGAAACGGTCTGACCGGCGCCAACACCTAGTTGGGCAATCACTCCAGCCTTCTGAGCGATCAAAGGTTGCTCCATCTTCATCGCCTCAAGGACAACGATCAGGTCTCCAACCTCAACGCGATCACCATTGGCTTTAACGATCTTCACGACCGTACCTTGCATTGGGCTAACTACTGAATTGCCGGAGTTCTTGGCGACGCTGTTGCTTTTGATGCGGTGGCGTTTTTCGGCTGGCGCACTTGAGTGCATAACCACTTCAAAACGATGACCATTAACTTCTGCAACCACCTTTTGCGAGGCGATCTTCGAGGCGGCAACGCTCTCTTTGTAATTAAAAGCAGGAATCTGATTGTTGAATTCGTTCTCGATGTAACTGGTGTACACCTTGAAATCTTCGGTGAAATTTTGATCATTAACGATCGCGCGATGGAAAGGCAACGCAGTTGCAAGGCCACCTATTTCAAATTCGCGCAGCGCGCGCCGAGCTCGCTCTATCGCTTCCTTGCGAGTCGAACCAGTGACGATCAACTTTGCAAGAAGTGAGTCGAAGTGCGAGCCGATGGTATGGCCGTGATCAAAACCGGCATCGATGCGAACGCCTGGTCCAGATGGAACTTCCCATTGTGTAATGGTTCCAAGTGAAGGTAGGAATCCATTTCCTGGATCTTCACCGTTGATACGAAATTCGATGCTGTGGCCACGAATAATGGGATCCACTGGATTGATGGCCTCACCGGATGCAATGCGCAATTGCTCACGAACCAGGTCAAGTCCTGTGACCTCTTCGCTTACTGGGTGCTCTACCTGAAGTCGGGTATTTACCTCGAGGAACGAGATGGTGCCATCTTTTCCAACTAGGAATTCACAGGTGCCAGCGCCGACATATCCAACCTCGCGCATGATCGCTTTGGATGAGGTGTAGAGCTGCTCGATCTGAGCATCTGAGAGAAATGGTGCGGGAGCTTCTTCTACTAGCTTTTGGTGGCGACGTTGCAAGGAGCAGTCGCGAGTACTAACGACAACGGCATTGCCGTGCATATCTACTAAACATTGTGTTTCCACGTGACGTGGTTTATCGAGGTAGCGCTCCACAAAGCATTCACCGCGACCAAACCCAGTGATCGCCTCGCGAACTGCTGATGCGAAGAGTTCTGGAATCTCTTCAAGCGTGAAAGCGACTTTGAGACCTCGTCCACCGCCACCATGAGCAGCCTTAATAGCAACGGGAAGGCCATGTTCCTTGGCGAAGGCAATAACTTCATCGGGGGAATCAACTGGGTCAGCAGTTCCAGCTACAAGCGGCGCACCGACCTTGGCGGCAATCTTGCGGGCAGAGACTTTATCTCCGAGTTCGCGGATAGCAGCAGGAGGCGGTCCGATCCAGATCAAACCAGCTTCAATGACGCGTTCTGCAAAGCCAGCATTTTCGGAGAGGAATCCATAACCAGGGTGAATTGCATCTGCACCAGATGCCTTGGCAACTTCAAGGATCTTGCTCTGATCAAGGTATGTCTCGGCGGCAGAAAGACCATTGAGTGCGTAGGCCTCATCAGCTGTCGCAACGTGGAGCGAATTGCGATCCTCATCTGAGTAGATGGCTATCGACTTCACGCCATGGTCGCGACAGGCGCGAGCTACACGGACAGCGATCTCACCGCGATTGGCGATAAGGACGGCAGATATTTTCTTCATGTGTTTGCTCCTGCTGGTACGACCGCGGACCATTCGAGCCCTAAGTTGATGGTGATTTTACGAAGCGTTGGGAGAGAGAGGCCGATGATTCCGCTCGGATCTCCTTCGATATGGGTGATGAACGGGGCAGAGTGACCGTCGAGAGTAAATCCGCCTGCAACCTGGATTGGCTCGCCGGTCGCTACGTAGTTGATGATCTCGTTCTCGGTCATCTTGGCAAATGTCACCTTCGAGGTCGAGATATCTGAGACCTCGATTTCTTGATCGACATCGATAACGCAATGGCCGGTATGGAGATAGCCAGTCTTACCGCTTAGGAGTCGGCATCGTTCTAGCGCCGCTTCAACACTTCCTGGCTTGCCTAGATTTTGCCCCTCAAATTCGAAGGTGGAGTCGCATCCAATGATCAGTGCATTAGATAGTTCTGGAGAGTTCTTTCGAACGGTGTGAGCCTTGAGAATTGCGAGTGCGATAACGAGATCAGCAGGGGGGAGCGCTAAAAGTTCTGGAGTCTCTTCATCAACACCGCTCACCTTAATAATCGGATTGATACCGATGGTCTCTAAAAGCTTCTTGCGAGAGGGAGAGGCAGAGGCAAGAACGATCTCTTTACTCATGAAGCTGTTGTTCCCCACTTACGAGGTAGAGAGTTTTGAATCTTAAGGCGAGCCCAAGAGCTGCGGTACTTGGTTGGAGGATTGGAATTCTTCTCGATCTCATCAATCGCACGAGTCAATGCAAGCAACTCTTCCTGAGTAGGTGTGCCTGCATGGATCGTAAAGCCAAGTTTACGAAACTCGCGGGGAAAGTCGTTGCTGTGTGGCATTAGAGCGGAATATTTCCATGCTTACGAGTTGGAAGATCAACTCTCTTATTGGCTAGTGCGCGCAGCGCCTTCGTGATCTGACTGCGAGTTGTGTGTGGCTCAATGACCGCATCGATAAATCCACGATCCGCTGCAATGTAAGGATTGAGAAGTTGCTCCTCATATTCATTGATGAGCTCCGGAGCACGCTCTGGATTCTCGGCAATATCTTTGCGATAGAGAATGTTGACGGCACCTTGAGCACCCATAACGGCGATCTGGGCAGTTGGCCACGCAAGATTTACATCTGCACCTAGGTGCTTAGAACCCATGACGATGTAAGCGCCGCCGTATGCCTTGCGCGTAATAACTGTGACTAGCGGAATAGATGCTTCGCCGTATGCATAGAGCAATTTTGCTCCGCGGCGGATAATTCCGTTCCACTCTTGTTCAGTACCAGGAAGGAAGCCAGGGACATCGACGAGTGTTACAACAGGAATTCCAAAGGCATCGCAGGTACGCAAGAAACGAGCCGCCTTCTCGGAGGCATCAATATCAAGGGTGCCGGCAAAGCTCTGCGGTTGGTTGGCGATGATTCCAACGGAACGGCCTTCGATCCGACCAAATCCCACGAGAATATTTGGGGCAAAGAGCGCATGAACTTCAAGGAAATCTGCCTCATCCACGATAGCCTCGATAAGAACGCGCATGTCATACGGCTTGTTGGGATTGTCGGGGATCAACGAATCGAGCGCACGATCCGAAGGGGCGATCCCATCAGATTCAGTTGCTCGTAGAACTGGAGCATCATCCAAGTTATTGCTTGGCAAGAATGAGAGCAGCGCCTTTACATATTCCAGGGCGGCATCTTCATTCTCGGCTAGGTAATGAGAATTTCCAGTTTTGGTGTTGTGAGTTGCGGCGCCACCGAGCTCTTCCATAGCAACTTCTTCACCTGTTACAGCTTTGATTACATCAGGACCTGTAATAAACATGTGTGAGGTCTCATTGACCATGATTGTGAAATCTGTGATGGCGGGTGAATAAACCGCACCGCCGGCGCATGGTCCCAAGATGACAGAGATCTGCGGGATAACTCCAGAAGATCGCACATTGCGCTTAAAGATTTCGCCGTATTGGCTGAGTGAGGCAACGCCCTCTTGAATACGAGCTCCACCTGAATCGTTAAGACCAATCATTGGAATTCCAGATTTCAGGGCGAACTCCATAACTTTTACAATCTTCTTACCCATGGTTTCGCCAAGTGATCCACCAAAGACCATGAAGTCTTGAGAGGAGATCGCAACTGTGCGGCCATCAATGGTGGCGTATCCGGTGATTACACCATCGCCATATGGATGAGATTTATCCATTCCAAATTTATCTGAGTGATGCGTAGAGAAGGCATCAAACTCTACGAAGGAACCTTCGTCGACGAGTTTGTGAATACGTTCGCGAGCGGTGTACTTACCTATTGCATGTCTCTTCTCGATTGCTGCAGGTGTTCCACTCTGCGCAGCGCTCTCAAGGCGTGCCTTTAACTCTTTAATCTTGGCGGCAGTAGTATTTATCGCATCAGTCACATCCACACTTTACTAGTGAAGCGGGCTTCTGTGATACGTGCATCTCTTGATGAAGGCGCTATTTCGGCGCAAATGCCTTCGAATTACTGGCGGGTACGGGTACTTTCAGAGGTCGGCTCAACACAAGATGAGTTAAAAAATGAACTCGTCAGTAACGGCGATTGTGTCGTTGCAGAATTTCAGAGCGCAGGTCGTGGTCGCCTCGATAGAAAGTTTGACTCTGCTCCCAACGTCGCACTTTTGTTCTCTTTCTATATAAAGCCAGGTCGTGGCTCGCAGTGGGGATGGATTCCGCTTATTGCTGGGATGAGTGTCGCCCAGACGTTGAATGAGGTGACTAGTTCGGAGAGTTTTGCAACGAAGTGGCCTAACGATGTTTTGAGTTCCAGCGGCAAAGTTGCCGGAATATTGTGCGAAAGGTTCGGTGAAGGAATCATCGTTGGTATCGGTGTCAATGTCTCGACCCAGGTAGAAGAATTACCTGTTGATACCGCAACCTCTGTATTCATAGAAACCGGAATCGAGTTGAATCGAAATGATTTACTCGCCGCCCTACTTCAAAATTTTCAGACCCTTTTCGATAAGTGGGAAACTGGAGAAGATCTCACTCCTAAATATCGAGCTTTGAGTGCAACGATCGGAGAGCCGGTTCGAGTCTTGCTCCCGAACTCTGCAACGATCGAAGGAGTCGCGATCGGTGTGAGCGCTGAAGGAGAACTCATTCTCGAGAGCGGTGATCTCATAAACGTGGGGGATGTAGTTCACCTTCGCTAGACTCTGCCAGGTGAGTTTCCCAACGGTTGGAGTAATTGGCGCAGGTCAATTGGCCCGGATGATGATGCCGCCTGCCGTTGATTTAGGTATCTCTCTCTCGCTCTTCGCTGGTTCCTCCACTGAAAGTGGTGCGCAAGTTGCGCCTCATACTGTTGGATCACTCACCGATACTCAAGCGGTGCTGGAATGGGCCTCTCATTGCGATGTCGTTACCTTCGAGCATGAGTTGATTCCACAAGATTTAATTACGGCTATTGAAAATTCTGGGGTTAAAGTTTTTCCTAAGGCGAACTCTTTTACATACAGCCAGAATAAATTAGAGATGCGTCGCAAGATGCAGGAGCTGGGACTTCCAAGTCCGCGTTGGCAGGAGTATCACGGCCAGAACGTTGAACTTGAATTTCCCTTGATCGCTAAAAGTATCTCTGGAGGTTATGACGGACGCGGAGTCTTCGTCATTGAGAATGAAGCACAATTGCGCGAGCTACATGCTTCGATTGATAAGCCGTTGCTTCTTGAAGAGAAACTAAATTTTGATTATGAGATTGCAATCATGGTGGCCCGCTCGCCTCATGGACAGGCAGCGACCTGGGCTCCAACTCTTACTGTGCAACGCGATGGAATTTGCACTCAGACCGTTACCCCAATTCCAGATTTTTCAGAAGAACTCGCGCAACAGACCGTTCAGATTGCGCTGCGAATTGCACAGGGGATAGATCTCGTTGGTGTGATGGCGGTTGAGATCTTCGTTGTAGGAGATCACCTCATTATTAATGAGCTTGCGCTGCGCCCGCATAACTCCGGGCACTGGAGCATTGAAGGTGCGGTGACGAGCCAGTTCGAACAGCATTTGCGCGCGGTGCTGGATCTTCCCTTGGGTGACACCTCACTGGTTGCCCCATATGCAGTTATGGGGAATGTAATTGGAATAGAAACTCAGAAGGATTCCAATCTCTACAGGCCATACCTCCACCTGATGGCACGAACTCCAGCGCTCAAGATTCATCAGTACATGAAGG
>DAIOGE010000047.1:5338-7889 GCA_036745375.1 Candidatus Nanopelagicaceae bacterium | reverse complement strand
AAATTGAGAACACCTTCAAAACCTGTGGAGTAATTACGAGTGCGACCATATCGATTCTTGTACTTCACATGCACTTCGTAATCAGAGCCCTGAAGTACTGCTTCTCGAGCTTTGGCGGTCAATTTGCTCCAGGGTTTATCCATAGAGAAGCCGAGTTCATCTGCCAAACCTTGCAGTAAGCGATTGAAGTACTCAGAGGAGTGTCCGCCTGACCATGGGGCTATGGCACCTTCGTTAAGTGAGAGCGAATCATCAGGCACAACAAGATCTTGATCTACCTCAAGGCGAGTTCCGATACCGGTGCATTCTGGGCAGGCTCCAAAGGGAGAGTTAAAGGAGAACGAACGTGGCTCCATCTCCTCAAAGGAGAGTCCGCAATCGTGGCAGGCCATGTGTTCGCTGAAAGTTCGCTCTTTCTCGGGATCGGTGGCCTTGGCATCGACGAAATCAAGAACGACTAATCCGCTAGCCAATTTGAGGGCAGTCTCGATGGAGTCGGTAATGCGCGACTTTGACTCCTTTTTAACCGCCAGGCGATCCACAACTACCTCAATGGTGTGCTTCTCTTGCTTCTTTAATTTAGGAACTTCGTTGAGGGAGTAGACGGTTCCATCTACCCTGGCACGTGAGAAGCCTTGGGTGGTGAAGTCGGTGAAGAGATCGACAAATTCGCCTTTCCGCTCTCTCACCACTGGAGCAAGGACTTGAAAACGCACACCCTCCTCGAGGGCGAGAATCTGATCCACGATATTTTGTGGAGTCTGCCGCGAGATTGGCTTGCCGCAGTTGGGACAGTGTGGGCGACCAGCGCGAGCAAAGAGTAAGCGGAGGTAGTCATACACCTCGGTGATCGTTCCTACTGTAGAGCGCGGATTTCTGTTGGTCGATTTCTGGTCAATAGAGACAGCAGGCGAAAGTCCCTCAATGAAATCCACATCGGGTTTATCCATCTGGCCTAAGAATTGACGTGCATAAGCAGAGAGCGATTCAACGTAGCGACGCTGTCCCTCGGCGAAGATGGTGTCAAAGGCGAGCGATGACTTTCCAGATCCAGATAAACCGGTAAAGACAATCAGAGAGTTACGAGGCAAGTCGAGGGAGACATCTTTAAGATTGTGTTCACGTGCTCCGCGAATAATGAGGCGGTCTGTAGTCATACGCCTGCCTCCTCCATACCTCGTAGTTCACGCTTGAGTTCGCGCAGTTCATCGCGCAGTCGTGCAGCCAGCTCAAATTGCAACTCTGCTGCTGCAGATTTCATCTGATCAGTGAGGGATTCTATGAGAGCGAGGAGTTCTTGTCGCGGTAGGGAAACACCCGAGAGACGTGGATGGTTAATCGCAGGCATCTGGTTCGCCTTATTCTTATTTCCTTGCGTCAAACTCTGACTATCTTCCGCCTCTTTGGTGATGAGGTCGGTGATATCTGCAATCTTCTTACGAAGTGGGGTCGGATCAATTCCATTCTCCAGGTTGTAAGCGACCTGCTTAGCCCGCCTGCGATTCGTCTCATCGATAGCCTGGGCCATCGCCGCGGTCACGCTATCGGCATACATGTGAACTTCACCTGAAACATTTCGAGCGGCGCGTCCAATAGTCTGAATAAGAGAGGTTGCCGATCGGAGAAAGCCTTGCTTATCTGCATCAAGGATCGCAACGAGTGAGACCTCTGGCAGATCGAGACCTTCGCGGAGCAGGTTGATTCCAATCAGAACGTCGTATTCGCCGGAACGTAGCTCGCGTAGAAGTTCTACCCGACGCAAGGTATCGACCTCGGAGTGTAGGTATCGAACTCGAATTCCAAGTCCCAACAGGTAATCGGTTAAATCCTCGGACATTTTCTTGGTAAGTGTCGTTACTAGGACACGTTCATTGCGCTCGGCGCGCAAGCGGATTTCAGCAACCAAATCATCGATCTGACCCTTGATGGGCTTGAGGACGATGGCTGGATCAATCAAGCCGGTAGGGCGAATTACCTGCTCTACAACATCGCCCTTCACCTTCTCCAACTCATACTTGCCTGGAGTTGCAGAGAGATAGACGGTCTGCCCTTTGCGAGCCAGGAACTCATCAAAGCGGAGCGGGCGATTGTCCAGAGCACTGGGGAGTCTAAATCCGTGCTCCACCAAAGTTCTCTTACGAGAAGCATCACCCTCATGCATGGCGCCAATCTGAGGAACAGTAACGTGGGATTCGTCAATGACTACCAAGAAATCCTCAGGGAAATAGTCAAGGAGGCAGTTCGGTGGAGATCCAGCCTCTCGCCCATCAATGTGGCGCGAGTAATTTTCGATTCCGCTGCAGAAGCCAAGTTGCTGCATCATCTCGATATCAAAGGTTGTTCGCATGCGAAGGCGTTGTGCCTCTAAAAGCTTCCCCGCCTTCTCGAATTTGCGGACAGCTTCTTCCATCTCTTCATTGATCTGCGCAATCGCGCGCTTCATGGTCTCATCGCCAGCGGAGTAGTGCGATGCCGGGAAGATATACATCTCTGTCTCGTCGCGAATGATCTCCCCGGTGAGAGGGTGCAAGGTCATGATCTTTTCGATCTC
>DAIOGE010000047.1:0-5238 GCA_036745375.1 Candidatus Nanopelagicaceae bacterium | reverse complement strand
ACAACTACATCACGGCGGGTAAGTAGCGAGTTGGTTGCAGAGTGACGTAGCCGCTCTACCTCCTCGTTAACTGAAGAGTCCTTCTCGATAAAGGTATCTGATTGTGGTACATAGGCTTCTGGTTGGTAGTAGTCATAATACGAAACGAAATATTCGACGGCATTATTAGGAAGCAATTCTTTAAATTCATTTGCTAATTGCGCGGCTAGCGTCTTGTTGGGTGCCAGTACCAACGTGGGTCGTTGCAATTGCTCAATAAGCCATGCGGTGGTTGCTGATTTTCCAGTTCCGGTTGCACCAAGAAGTACTACATCCTGCTCCCCCGCGTTAATCCGCCGAGTGAGTTCAGCGATCGCAGTCGGTTGATCCCCAGACGGGGTGTAATCACTGATGACTTCGAATGGTTTTACCTTGCGTTGCAGATCTGTAACTGGACGCATTACATCCCAAGCCTTGCTGGGTAGAGTCGATCCTCATAGAGATTCTCTACTTGACGTAAGAGCTCATCCTCGGTGCCATTATTAATAAGAACTGCATCCGCGATCGCCTCGCGTTGCGCATCTGTTGCCTGCACCTGCATCCTTTGAGTCACTTGATAGTCCTTCATTCCGCGATTAATGAGTCTGGCTCGGCGAGTATCCTCGCTAGCACTGACAGTCACCACGAAGTCGAAGGGATAGGCATAGGAACTCTCGGCGAGGAGCGGGATCTGACTGACCAAGATCGCATCAGGCTCCAAGTCGGCTACAACGGCATCGAAGGCGGCGCGGATTTTGGGGTGAGTGATCGCCTCTAGATCTTTGCGGGCGATCCCATCAGCAAAGACGATCTCACCAAGCTTGGCGCGATCTAGCTCCCCATTCTTAAGAACTTCATCTCCGAAGCGAGCGACGATCTCATCGAAACCCTCGGTGCCACGCTCCACCACATCGCGGGCTAACCGGTCGAAGTCCAGGATCTGGGCTCCGCAGGCCGCAAAGAACTCAGCGGCGAGGGACTTTCCAGAGCCAATTCCACCGGTCAACGCAACAAGGAGCACCCGATAAGCCTACTCATGGAGTTTTGAGTGTGTAACTTTGAAATGCACACCTTCAGAAATGTAAAAGGCCCCGACTTAACGTCAGGGCCTTGAACTCTATATCTAGCGCTTGCTTACTCAGCAACCTCATCGGCTGGAGTTGCAGCTGCATCAGCCGCCTTGGCCTCTGCCTTCTGCTTCTTGTGAGCGAGGAAGCGAGCTTGAGCTTCAGCGTATTGACGCTCCCACTCTTCGCGTTGTGCTTCAAAGCCAGGACGCCACTCTTGTGAATCTGCATCGAAACCTTCTGGATAGATGAAGTTTCCTTCTGCATCATAACGAGCGGGCATTCCATATTGAGTTGGATCGAAGGCCTCGATCTCGACCTCATGTCCCTCATTAGCCTGCTTGAGAGAGAGTGAGATACGACGACGCTCAAGATCGATATCGATGATCTTTACAAAGAGCTCATCTCCAACTTGAACAACTTGCTCTGGGATCTCAACGTGGCGCTCGGCCAACTCAGAGATGTGAACCAAGCCTTCGATTCCTTCAAAGACGCGGATGAATGCGCCGAATGGAACCAACTTAGTTACTTCACCAGGAACAACTTGATTAATGGTGTGTGTGCGAGCGAAGGCTTGCCATGGATCTTCTTGAGTTGCCTTCAATGAGAGTGAGACGCGCTCACGCTCGAAATCAACTTCGAGAACTTCAACGGTGACTTCATCGCCAACTTCGACAACCTCACTTGGGTGATCAATATGCTTCCAAGAGAGTTCAGAGACGTGAACCAAACCATCGACTCCACCAAGATCAACGAAGGCACCAAAGTTAACGATCGATGAAACAACACCGGTACGAACTTGACCCTTTGTGAGCTGGTTAAGGAATGTGGTACGTGACTCTGATTGTGTCTGCTCTAGGTAAGCGCGACGTGAGAGAACGACGTTGTTGCGATTCTTATCGAGTTCGATAATGCGGCACTCAACTTCCTTGCCAATGTAAGGAGTGAGATCGCGTACGCGACGCATCTCAACGAGTGATGCTGGAAGGAATCCGCGGAGTCCGATATCAACGATCAAGCCACCCTTAACAACTTCGATGACCAAACCGGTGACGACCTCGTCGCGCTCCTTCTTGCCTTCGATCTCGCCCCAGGCACGCTCGTACTGAGCACGCTTCTTGGAGAGGATCAAACGACCTTCTTTATCTTCCTTCTGAAGAACGAGAGCTTCTACACGATCGCCAAGCTTTACGATCTCTGATGGATCGATATCGTGGCGGATGGAGAGTTCGCGGGAAGGAATTACGCCTTCTGTCTTGTAGCCAATATCAAGGAGTACTTCTTCGCGATCAATCTGGACAACAATTCCAGAGACTAGATCTCCATCATTGAAATTTTTGATTGTGCCTTCAATTGCGGCTAGAAAATCTTCTGCACTGCCAATGTCATTTACTGCGTGAATGCTGCTCAATTTGCTCCGTAGGAATAGAAAGTAGTAGTTGGTAAATCTCGCACGGCGTGCGAAAGGCTAAGGGTACGCAGGCGCCTAGATAGGGTCAAACCGGCCAAAATCCACACGCGGTAGACTGACTGTCGTGAAGGCCTACTGGATGATTCTGCGAAATCCACGGGCCCTGGCGATGATTTTGGCCGCCTTCCCAGCCAGACTCGCCTACGGAATGGTGGGTCTCGACCTGTATTTCAAGGTTCACGATGCTACCCACTCGATCGCCCTTGCCGGATTGGCTGCTGGCGCCAATGGCATCGTTGGTTCGCTCAGCACAGGGATGCGCGCCGCGGTCATTGACCGCCTCGGTCTAAAAATTCCGTTACGAATCTTCGTTCCCGCCTACGCCTTAGCACTCGCCTCCTTTGACGCCTGTCACGGAGCAAAACTCCTCATTGGCTTCGCCGCGCTTCTAGGATTTACCGCACCTCCCATCAATTTGTCGGTACGGCCAATGTGGAAGACCGCAGTACCCGAGGAGCAATACAGAACCGCAATTGCGATTGATACCGCCTCCATGAATCTTGGGGTTGTTCTCGGACCTGCACTGGCAACAACACTGGCACTCTCTGGTCATCCCGCAAGTGGTCTCATCACAACTGCGGCTCTGATCCTCTTTGGCGGAATCTCGCTCTCCTCTCTGAAATTCACCAAGCAGTGGCGCCCTGAAAAACGCGAAGCTGGTGGGCAGACACTCCTTAGAAATCCAGGAATGCGTCTCCTCATTGCCGAGGGTGTTCTGATTGGCTATGGAACCGGAAACTTCCAGATTGCGATTCCTGCACTGAGCTCCTTGCATCATCAACCACGCTTTGCCGGGCTAGCTTTCGGAACGACTGCAGCACTCTCTATCGCTGGAAGTCTGGTGGCAGGTGCGCTGGGAAGGCATATCGCGCCAGTCCAAGGATTTCGGGTTATCTATCTCTTCTGGTTCTTGGCAACGATTCCGCTCGCCTTTGTAAATCCTGGTTGGTCACTCTTATTGGTACTGGCTACCTTTGGTTTTATTGGTGGGGCGGAGCAGGTCTACTACCTGGAGCAGCTGGAATTAATACGCCCAACTGGAAGCGCCGCTGCTGCGATTGGATGGATTTGGACTACTGAAGGTTCGTTCGGTGCGCTTGGTCAATCAACGGGTGGATTCTTCTCGCAACATTTCTCTCCACACTTCTGTTTTGCAATAACTACCTCGATGTTCGGATTGGGACTCATCCTCATCTTTGTCGGCCAACGTTGGCTGAAGCCCTTTGATCGAAGCCGGGTAGGCGCTTAGTGCGCTGCCAGATCCCAGCTAGCACCAATCCCAATATTCACCGAGAGAGGTAGCGACAGAGCGACGGCGTTCTCCATTTCGCGTCGCACGACTTCAGAAAGTCTCTCCTGCTCACCCGGGGCAATTTCAAAGATGAGCTCGTCATGTACCTGAAGAAGCAATCGAGATTCAAAATTATCGGAGCGCAAAACTCGCGCAACGTTAAGCATCGCAACTTTGATGATATCGGCTGCAGACCCTTGGATAGGCGCATTGAGTGCCATCCGTTCTGCAACTTCGCGGCGTTGCCGATTATCACTAGATAGATCTGGCAGGTAACGCCGGCGTCCCAAGATTGTCTCGGTATAGCCCTTCTCTCTCGCCTCTTCGACAACGCTCTTCAAATAATCCTGGATTCCGCCAAAGCGTTTGAAATATTGATGCATCAACTCCTGTGCATCTCCTGGAGAGAGATTTAGTTGGGCTGCTAAACCATATGCAGAGAGCCCATAAGCGAGTCCATAGGACATCGCTTTAATTTGGCGACGCATCTCTGGATCCACATCTTTAACAGCAACACCGAAGACCTGGGCTCCAACCGTACTATGTAAATCTTCACCACTCTTAAAGGCGGCAATTAAACCCTCATCCTTAGAAAGGTGGGCCATGATCCGCATCTCAATCTGACTGTAATCAGCGGTAAGTAGACCAGTAAATGGTTTAGCAGCGACGAAACAATCACGGATTCGTCTGCCCTCCTCGGTACGAACTGGGATGTTCTGCAAGTTCGGATCGGTCGAGGAGAGTCGACCAGTGGCCGCAACGGTCTGTTGGAAAGTTGAATGGATACGTCCATCTTCTGCGATCGCTGCGAGAAGTCCATCGACAGTTGTAAGAAGTTTGCTGGTTTCTCGGATGCGCAATAGATGAGCCAAGATGGGATGTCCGGTCTTGGCGGCTAACCAATCCAAGCTCTCGGCGTCGGTAGTAAACCCAGTTTTAATCTTTTTGGTCTTAGGGAGTTTGAGTTCATCGAAAAGTACGACCTGCAGCTGCTTGGGTGAACCAATATTAAATTCATGACCAGCGGCAGCGTGCGCTGCACTGGTTTCGCGAGAGACTTCCTGCGCGAAGAAATCCCGCAACTCCTCTAACTTTGAGCGATCCACCGCTATGCCTAATTTCTCAATGTGAGCCAGTTCAAAGGCGGTCGGAAGTTCAAGTTCGGTAAAGAGGCTCACTAAATTTCGCTCAGTCATCTGCTCGCGCAGTACTGGAACCAATTCGAATATAACTCCGGCAAGAGCGGGATTGAATGTGGCAAAGAGGTCATCCCCCACAGCAGGAATTGTCTTCTCCAAGAAGCGTTGCGCCAGATCGGTTAGTTCAAGATTCCTTCCACCAGGGTTAATGAGATAGGCGGCGAGCTCGGTATCGAATTCAACACCTGCAAT
>DAIOGE010000046.1:0-7990 GCA_036745375.1 Candidatus Nanopelagicaceae bacterium | reverse complement strand
AATTGCTGGTCGATCAGTTCGAGTAGATCTCATCGAGGCTGACGAGGCTCGCTAACAATGTTGCTCGTGGTCGGCCGAATAGGCCGGGCGCATGGAGTACTTGGTGAAGCGACCATCGAAATACGTACCGACTTGCCGGATGAACGGTTTGTGGTTGGAGCGCGCCTGCAGACTGATCCTGCCAAAAATGGTCCTTTAACGATTGAATCTGCGCGAGATCACAATGGAATTTTGCTTCTTAAATTTGCGGAGGTAAAAGATCGCACTGCAATCGAAAAAATACGTGACACTCTCTTGCTTGCCGATGTTGATATGGCACAAGAGGCTGAGTACGAAGATGAATATCACGTTCAACAACTCATAGGTTGCGCCGTCGTCTTGGAGTCTGGTGAAGAGATCGGCGTACTTACAGATGTACTCAATCTACCTGGACAAGATTTATTAGCAATCGAAAGTGCGAGCGGTGAAATATTGATCCCCTTTGTCGCTGAATTTGTTCCGGATGTAAATGTAGAAACTCGAAGAATCACCGTCGTTCCTCCGGCTGGATTATTGGAATTGCATAAAGCTGACGAGGGGAGCGAGGCCGATGCCTAAAATCTCCTTTGATCTCATCTCCATCTTCCCTGACTATTTCTCGCCGCTCAAACTCTCTCTTATTGGCAAAGCGCAAGAGAATGGTCTGGTCTCAATCGCCATCCATGATCTTCGCGATCAGGCTGAAGGCGTTCATAGGAGCGTAGATGACACCCCATATGGAGGCGGCGCTGGCATGGTGATGTCGCCCGAACCGTGGGGTAAAGCGATTGATTCGGTGCTCGAAAATTCTGTTGTGGGGGAGCACGATTTATTAATTCTTACTCCCGCTGGAGAAAAGTTAACCCAGAAACTTGCCGAAGAGTTATCACATCGCGAGCACCTGATCTTTGCGTGTGGCCGTTATGAAGGCATTGATTACCGTGTAACGGAGTACTACCAAAGCGTGCCTCACGTCCGGGTTCGCGAACTGTCTATTGGCGATTATGTCTTGGGCGGAGGGGAAGTTGCGACCCTCGTCGCAATGGAGGCGATTATTCGATTGATTCCTGGAGTCTTGGGCAACCCTGACTCACTTGTGGAGGAGTCACACTCCCTCCCGGATGATGTCGTTGAATACCCTAACTTCACCAAACCCGCCACCTGGCGTGGGCTATCAGTCCCTGACGTTCTGCTATCCGGTAATCATGCGCTCATTAAGAATTGGCGGGCCGAGCAGGCTCGCATGAGAACCTCCAAGCTCAATGGAGAGTTGTAGGGCGAACTCGCTAGTAACCCGCATCAGCAGGGTACCGTTGTGCTACTACCAAAGTTTTAGAGGAGTTTATTAATGGCCGAGACCGATCCAAAGATTCAGTCGCGTTTGATTCGCGATCTCGAACCTGCAGTAGCGATCGAAATCGAACGTCACATTCGCACAACACGTGAGTGGTATCCGCACGAGTATGTCCCATGGTCAGAAGGTCGCACCTTTGCTGGACCTCTCAATGGAGATGCTTGGGAAGCCAAAGATTCAAAACTCACGGCGGTAGCACAAGACTCTTTAGTGCTCAATCTTCTTACCGAAGATAACTTGCCTTCGTATCACACCGAAATTGCTTTCGCTACAAGTCGAGATGGCGCATGGAATACCTGGATCAATCGCTGGACCGCTGAAGAGGCGCGCCATGGAATCGTCTTGCGCGATTATCTAATGGCAACTCGCGGAGTAAATCCGAATGAGTTAGAAGACCTTCGCATGGCTCATATGCAAGTTGGTTACCAGACTCCTTATCCGAACGACATGCTGCACACGATCGCGTATGTAACTTTCCAAGAGCTCGCCACCAGAATCTCTCACCGTAATACGGGTCGTATCTCTGATGATCCGATTTGTGAGGGAATGCTGGCTCGCGTTGCTCTCGATGAGAATCTCCACATGCTCTTCTATCGCAACCTTCTTGCCGAGGCTATTAAGTTAGAACCTAACGCCGCCATGCGTGCAATCACCGATGTGCTCGTTAACTTCCAGATGCCAGGAGCAGGTATGCCTGGCTGGGGCCGCAAGTCGGTTCAGATCGCACTTGCTGGAATCTATGACCTCAAACTGCACTTAGAGGATGTCGTTATGCCAGTTCTGCGTGCTTGGGGAATCTTCGAGCTCACAACGCTGACAGGCGAGGGCGCAAAGGCTCGTGAAGAGCTCGCAGAGTTCTTAAAGAAGGCCAGCGCAGATGTAGCGACCTTCGTGGACAAGCGTGAAGTTCACTTTGAACGCCTGATTGCTCGCGGACAAGAGCCCCTGAGACTCCTTTAAAGGGTCTAGCCGCCTGTGGCGAACCCCATACTCGCCTCGAGTTGTGAATATTCGGGGAATAATCCCGACACGCCGTACGTTGATTAGCCATAGCGGTGCGTTATAAGACATTATCCGCCCCGTTAGGAAGTTGTGTTTGCGCCATTCCGGCCCGAATGAACTTTCCCACAAAGATGTGAAGGAGGTGCACCATGGCAACCGATTACGACACACCCAGAAAGACGGATGAAGAACTTCATGAGGAATCCCTCGAAGAGTTAAAAGCTCGTCGGGCTGATGCTCAATCAGGGCAGGTCGATATTGATGAGGAAGATGCCGCGGAGAACCTTGAACTTCCAGGTGCTGATCTATCTGGCGAAGAGTTAACGGTTCGCGTAGTGCCAAAGCAGACGGATGAATTTACCTGTTCGCGCTGCTTCTTAGTTCATCACAGCTCTCAATTAGCTCGTGGAGAAGGCGCCAAGGCGGTCTGTAAAGACTGCGAGTAAAGATCTCTTAATCTCTCTCTAAAAGCGCAGCCACCAATGGCTGCGCTTTTTTGCTGCTTATAAGCCAGTACGGCGTCTTATCTTTAGGATCATTGATCGCGATTTTTACCCCGCCTGGAATCCAGAAGCGAAGCGCCATGTAACAAGCCGGATCTGAGAGCGGTCCGCGCCATTTGCGCATCTCCTCTGGGGAGAGCGCTTGAATCTCACCGAGAAATTTTCTTTCGATATGTGCGCTACCCACCCGAAACTCCTCAGGAGTGACTTCGATTTCAAGGGTGCTGCGTTGAGAGGTGTAGAAAAGAAGCAACAACTCGACGAGTCCTGTAATTGCTCCCCATCGATTTCCTAGGGCGGCCCAGAAGGCCAAGGCAAGGGTTGCCGCCAGAAAGAGTAGGAAGAGCCAGAGCCAGATCGGCCAGGGAGATCGTTCGGTAAAGTTTTTTCTCACAACCCCACGCTACCCGCAAGCGCGCACCAATCCATTAGGCTCACGCCATGAGTCGAGTAGCAAGCACCACTCCGCCTCCTGATGCAGTGATTCCAGAGCGCCATCCACTTGCGCCGGCACCAGGAACCCAGATTCCATCGCATTACGCCAACTGTTTCGGGTGTGGAGAGCTTCATCCAACGGGATTGCACCTTGTCGCACACGCTGGTGAAGGTCAGAACATCACCGCAATCTTTACCGTCACTGATAACCACCAAGGTGCACCAGGATTGGCTCACGGTGGACTTCTCACTCTTGCCTTTGATGAGGCGCTGGGTAAGTTGATGTGGCTATTGCGGGCACCTGCGGTTACCGCTCGATTAGAGACCGATTTTGTATTGCCAGTTCCAGTCGGAGCCAAGCTCTACATCACTGCAAAGATAACTGGACAATCAGGTCGCAAGGTTTACGCCGAAGCCGAAGGACATCTTGAGTCATACGAAGGTCCGGTAGCGGTCCGCGCTAGCTCACTCTATGTAATTGTGCCTATGTCGCACTTCTTAGAGAAGGCGCCAAAAGAATTTATCGATCACATCCGCGAAAATCCAAAGTTGCTCGCCTTTGTCGATCCAGATTTCGAGATTAATCCATGAATGGCGTTGAGGTATTAGTTAAACGGTTAGATCCTTCGGTCCCGCTGCCAAAATATGGCAAGGCGGGAGATGCAGGTGCCGATATCACCACGCGCGTCGATATCACTATCGAGCCAGGGGAGCGAGCTCTCGTCCCAACGGGATTGTCGATCGCGCTTCCATTTGGTTTTGCAGCATTTGTACATCCGCGCTCAGGTTTAGCGATCAAACACGGAGTCTCTATGGTCAATACTCCGGGAACGGTTGATGCCGGATACCGCGGTGAGCTCCAAGTAATTTTGATTAATCATGATTTACGCGAAGCGATCTCATTTAAGAAGGGCGATCGCATCGCGCAGTTAGTTATCCAGCGTGTAGAGGCGGCTCAATTTATTGAGGTCAATGAACTTCCTGGTTCAGAGCGCGCTGAGGGTGGATTTGGATCGACTGGAACATCATCCCAATGAGTTATGAAGGTCACGAAGAGGATAGAGCGAAGGTATTAGGAGCACTCGGTGGAACCCGAGGACTACTAGATAGTGGGCTTCCTGCGATCGTATTCCTGATTGCTTTTAACATCACGCACAACCTCAACAAATCAACGATTGTTGCAATCGCACTATCGGTTATCTTTGCTATCGCTCGCTTGGTAAAGCGAGAGACTTTGCAACATGCAATTTCAGGAGTAATTGGAGTTGCCTTCTGCGCTCTGCTTGCAAGACATACTGGTAAAGCTGCAGATTTTTATTTACCGGGGCTGATCATCAATGTGATTTATGGAATTGTTTACACAATTGCCAATCTCGTTGGGTGGCCAGTCCTTGGAGTATTACTTGGTCCAGTTCTCGGCGAGAACTTGGCATGGCGCAAAGTATCTGCACGCAAGAAGGCGTACAGCAGAGCGGGATGGCTCTGGGTTGCGCTCTTTGTCTCACGGTTATTGGTTCAGTATCCGCTTTATAAGACCAACCACATCAATTGGCTTGGCACCGCCAGATTAGTTATGGGAACCCCACTATTTCTTCTCGTGTGTTGGGGAACCTGGTTGATCTTGCGAAAAGTTCCTACCGTAAAGGTTGAATCAGCGGCCGAGTAGGCACTCTTTCAAACTATTTTCAGATGCAGTGGTTGCAACGAAAATTAATTCATCGCCACTCATAAGTAGGTCCTGATCTTTTGGCGCAATGACATGTCCATCTCGAACGATGGTGGCAAGTGAAGTTCCAGTCGGGAAGGTAATCTCTCCAACAGTCTTTCCAGATACTGATGCTCCTTCAGGAAGCGTGATCTCAACCAAGTTTGCCCCACCGCGCTTGAGCGAGAAGAGTCGCACGACATCTCCTACGGTCACCGCTTCTTCTACAAGTGCCGAGATAATTCTTGGAGTAGATACTGCAACATCTACACCCCAGGAGGAGTCGAACAACCACTCGTTCTTCGGATGATTGATTCGAGCAACTACGCGAGGGACGCCGTATTCAGTCTTTGCCAATAAAGAGGAGACGAGATTTACCTTGTCATCTCCGGTGGCAGCAACAAGAACCTGACAGCCGGAGAGCTTTGCATTATCGAGTGATGAGATCTCACAAGCATCAGCTAGCAACCACTCTGCTTGAGGGACGCTATCCATCTTGAGCGATTTTGGATCGCGATCCATCAAGAGTACGTGGTGACCATTTTCGATCAACTCGCGAGCGATAGCTCGTCCCACATTTCCAGCTCCTACGATTGCTATCTTCATTTTTCGCCCTAGCTCACTTCTGGTTCGCGGGAGAGAATTTCATCGATGCGAGCGCGCTCAGACTCGATCAACGTTACATGTACCAAGTCGCCCTCTTGCAAAACGGTATGAGAGTTAGGGATGAGACCTTCACCCAAGCGCGTAATAAAGGAGACGCGAGCGCCAGTTGCTTCCTCAATTAAAAGAGCCGGCTTTCCAAACCAATCGCGATGGAGCGAGACTTCACAGAGCTGAACTGTTCCGCTGGCATCACGCCACTCCGACTGCGATCCTTCGGGAGCGAGTCTGCGCATCATTTGATCGGTGGTCCACAAGACCGTTGCAACTGTTGGGATACCTAGACGCTGATAGATCTCGGCGCGTTCTGGATCATATATACGTGCAACTACATTGGGGACGTTATAACGCTCACGAGCCACGCGAGCGGCGAGAATATTGGAGTTATCGCCGTTGGATACTGCGGCAAAGGCGGCGGCGTTCTCAATGCCAGCCTCCAGCAAGATATCTTGGTCAAATCCGACCCCAGCGATTGTGCGCCCGTTGAAGTTAGGACCTAGGCGCCGGAAGGCTTCGCGATTTTGATCGATGACGGCGACAGAATGCCCGGCCGCCTCAAGCTCTTTTGCAAGTCCAGAGCCAACTCGGCCACACCCCATGATGACTACATGCACGGGGAGAACTTACACCCCAATAGGATTGAAGTATGAACACAGCGGTACCTACGGGTGAGAGATTGTTAGTCGGCCAGCAGGTTACTGTTGATATCGAGAAGATTGCTCATGGCGGACATTGCGTTGCCCGCTTTGAAGGTCAGGTCATCTTTGTTCGCCATGCCATTCCCGGCGAGCGCGCCCTAGTAGAAATCACCGCAGTAAATTCCAAGATGGCGCGGGGAGATGCAATCTCACTCCTGACGCCTTCAGAACATCGCACTGGGGCCCCGTGCCAGTATGCCCGCCCAGGCGGCTGTGGCGGTTGCGATTTCCAACATATAGAGCTCAGTTATCAGCGCACCCTGAAATCACAGGTCATCGTGGAGCAATTTTCTAGACTTGGCGGACTAGAAGTCCAATGCGAAGTCAAGGCTGTTGCGCCCTCTGATGGTCTGCACTGGAGAACTCGAATGGATTTTGCCATTGGGGAGTCAGGCCGGATCGGCTTCTTTGCCAATCGCAGCAACGATGTCATCGAAGTGGAAGATTGCTTGATTGCCGATGAGGCGATGGATGTACATCAACTTTCACAGCGCCGCTGGAATGGTGATGATCGCATCGAAGTAGCCTCAACGAGCACTGGCCAGGTCAGCGTTGGTAGAGCAGGCCGCAGCATTTCCGGACCAACACAACTTGTTGAGAAGGTAGATGGCTTCACATACCAAATCTCCCCGCAGAGTTTCTGGCAGGCGCACAAATCTGCCCCCTCAACTTTGATCGCAGAGGTTCTAGCGCTGCTACAACTCGAGCCGGGCGAAGTGGTCTGTGACCTCTATGGGGGAGTTGGGCTCTTTTCGGCGCCAATGGCAGCAGCAGTTGGTCCGCGCGGCAAGGTTCATCTCATCGAGTTAGATCGCCGTGCGATCGCCGATGCCCAGAAGATATTTAAAGGAGTGGGCAATGTTGAGATCCACCCAGGAACCGTAGAAGCCCGTCTTCCTAAAATTTCTGATCCTGATGTAATTCTGCTCGATCCTCCACGTACCGGCGCGGGGGAAGAGGTAATTACAGTCATGACCCGAACCCATCCTCGGGCGATCGTCTACGTCTCTTGTGATCCCGCATCACTTGCTCGAGATGCCAAAATTTTGCTAGCGAGCGGCTACCGGATGGATCATTTGGTGGGCTATGACCTCTTCCCCCAGACCCAACACGTGGAGTGTGTGGCGCGATTCATTCCAGCCTAAAGGGCGCCCCAAAAGCGCCTCAATCGGGGTGGGATAGGATTTAGCCACGATGAGCAAAAATACCTTTAACGCGAAGAGCAACCTCGAGGTTGCTGGCAAGAGTTACGAGATCTTTGAAATCAATGGCCTAGAAGGTGCGGCAACGCTTCCCTTCAGCCTCAAGGTCCTCCTTGAAAATCTGCTGCGCACTGAAGATGGCGCAAATATCACCGCGAGTCAGATTCAAGCGCTCGCGCAATGGGATCCGACGGTCGAGCCAGATACCGAAATTCAATTCACTCCAGCTCGCGTCATCATGCAGGACTTCACTGGCGTTCCTTGCATCGTGGATCTTGCAACAATGCGCGAAGCAATTGTTGATCTAGGTGGAGATCCGGCCAAGGTCAATCCTCTTGCACCTGCTGAGTTGGTTATCGATCACTCTGTCATCGCTGATTTCTTTGGTACCGCTCAATCATTTGAAGAGA
>DAIOGE010000045.1:1299-8156 GCA_036745375.1 Candidatus Nanopelagicaceae bacterium | reverse complement strand
CTATCGCGGTATCTACGGTGATGTCAGCTTTGACTATTTACATTCACTCGCTTTAGTAGGTCTACAAGGATTAACATATAACCGACAACGAATGTCAGAGATTCCAGGGCAATACTTCTTTCGTTTGGCAGATCTTCTCCGAAGGGAGATTACATGTCCGCTTCTGAAGATAGAGCAATTGCAATAGCAGCCTTTAATCGGGCGCAAGATCTCTTTTATTCAACAAGAACCCCAGAGCAGGATCATGAGATGTTGCAGGCTGCCCTCACATCACGCCATCACTGGCGTCTAGTGGGTGGCGAGCGACAATTCGCAGTGTCGGACTGGCTCATGAGTCGCATTTACGCAGCCTTCAACGAGCCAAGGCTTGCAGTTGAATTTGCCCTCTCTTCAATCTCGCATAAACAGGAAGGCTTTCCGCATTGGTTAAAGGCAAGCCTTAAAGAAGGTGTTGCAAGAGCCTACAAATGTGCCAACAAGATGCACGAGTTTGAACACTATAAAGAACTGGCTCTCGCCGAACTTGCATTGCAGTCAGATCCGCAAGAGGTGAAGATCATCGCTGAACAGATAGCCGAGTTGTAGCGCACTCTCGGCCTTAAGATCTGTTCATGCCTAGTTCGATCGACACTCCATATCTTGTATCTCTAAAATCCAAACCAACCTTAGAAGTTGAGATGGTCTGTCTGGGAAATATCTGTCGCTCCCCCATGGCTGCAGCAGTGCTCCACAATAAGTCGAAGGCACTCACCACAAGAACTATTCACGTCTCGAGCAGTGGTACCTCGAACTATCACATTGGTGAAGGGCCGCATCGACTGAGCAAGAAGACGTGGGAGTCAGCGGGTTACTCCTATGACCACAAAGCTTCCCAATTCTCCTCTCGCTCTTTTGCGGAGAAGGATCTGATCTTGACGATGGACCTTACTAATCGAGCAATGGTCTTAACCGCAGCCAAAACTGACTCTGATCGTAAGAAAGTCTTTCTGTTGCGCCAATTTGATCCACCCTTGAGCGAAATCGATCCCCTGTCGGTCGAGGCGCAAACTCTCCAAGTCCCCGATCCTTGGGGTGAGGAGATCGACTCCTATCAAAGCGTCCTGACGATGATTGAGACTGCGGTGGATGGCCTACTTAACGAATTCAGATAATTGAATCTTTGTCATACCCATCAAGATGCTCCAATTTTTTTGAGCAATTGATTGGTCCGGGTTACCGACGTACTCGCCCATTTGATAAGGAGTTACTTGCCAACTGACTCCCCATTCATCTTTGCACCACCCGCATTGGCCTGGTTCACCCTGTGTAGTTAAGGCTTCCCAAATACGGTCCGTCTCCTCTTGACCATCGACCTGAAGTGAGAGTGAGATCGCAGAATTAAATTTTTCGCCGCCCGGAGTATTCATTCCAATAAGGCGATGCCCCAAGATCGCAAACTCAGCGGTGAATAGATTTTGACTGATCAAATTCTCCTCGGCGACCTCCATATCAACCCCAAAGGTCGCTTTGTAAAACTTGAGGGCATCCTGCAATCCCTCGTTGTACCAAAGGAATGTTCTGAGAGTTGATTTCTGAGTCATGAGTTTATTCTGCCCTAGTTTGCCCCTCCAGACATTAATCTCCTGTCATGGAATCCGAGCACTTATTTATTCTCCCTCTCACTGAGGTGCACATTCCTTCACTTTATGAAGCGATAGGCAGCGATCCGGAGATTTATCGATGGTTACCATTTTCAACTCCACAGAATTTAGAAGAATTCTCGAAGGTTTTGGAGGGATTTATCCGAGACTCTGCCGCAGGAATCAGAGTCGCTCATGCGGTGATTCTTAAAGAAGGCGATCGTCCCATCGGTACGACCTCTTTTCTAGATCTCAATCCGACGCACAACTCCATTGAGATCGGTTCAACTTTCTATTCAAAAGATTTCTGGAGATCCTTTGTGAACACCGAGGCAAAATTCCTGATGCTCTCGGAGTCCTTTGACGTACGAGGAGTCGAGCGAGTCACTCTTAAAACCGATTCTTTAAATCAACGATCTCGTAACGCGATCGAGAGAATAGGAGCTAAGTTCGAAGGTATTTTGCGTCACCATATGCGCAGACCCGATGGAAGTTGGCGCGATTCAGCTTACTTTTCAATTCTGCGTGAAGAGTGGCCCGATGTTAAGCAATCGTTGCTAGGTAAATTGCAAGAAGCGAAGAATAACTAAGAATAGATAATGACTCTCTCCTCTAGGCAGAAATCTGGTTTTGGCTTTGCCTTGCTGGGGGTATTTCTCTTCTCCGCCTCACTCCCTCTTACTAAATTAGCACTGCAAGGTTATGACCCGCTCTTTACTGCATTCGCCAGACCGATAATTGCGGCAGTTATCGCGATCCCACTCATGGTTAAGGCGAATGCACTTTCACTGCCGCGCGCACTCTGGAGACCGATGGTCTTCACAACTCTGGGAGCTGTCTTCGGCTGGCCAATCTTCATAGCCCTTGCGCTACAACGATCTACATCAGCGCACATCGCTGTTATTGCAGCAGTCATGCCTCTCGTCACTGCAATCATTGCGGTCATTAAACATAAGCGTCATCCGGGAAGAAGTTTTTGGATCGCTTCACTCCTAGGTACTTGCTTGCTCATCATCTTTGCTCTCAGCAGAGGTGGCGCAAAGGGCGAGAATGGCGTCGCCGATATTTTGACGATAACCGCAGTCTTTGCCTCCGCCTATTGCTATGTGGAAGGGGCAGGTCTCACTGCCTATATGCCAGGATGGCAAGTGATCTCATGGATCGTCATTCTTGGAACACCGCTAAGTCTGCTCGGTGCGATGGCTGTGTATACGCATACTCATCAGCATTACACCTTCCACTGGAACGCTTTCCTGTCACTACTAGGAATTGGTATCTCCTCCATGTACCTAGGTTTTTTCGCTTGGTACCGCGGACTGCGGGATCTCGGTGTGGCTCATGGCTCCCAAGTCCAACAGTTACAGGCGATCTTGACCTTGGGCTGGTCCGCCCTATTCCTGCACGAACATATAACTCTATCCACCGTCCTTGCTGCGCTGGGCATCGTCCTGTGCGTGCTCTGGGCCATCACAACCGCAAACGCTGATTGAGTGCTGCCCCTAGCCGTACTAATCAGTAGCCCCTAAACCACGCCTTAGATTTTGGATGTGAATAGACGCGAAGATTTAAATTTACCCATCATCATTCAAGGTGGAATGGGCATTGGTGTTTCATCGGTGCAGATGGCCAATGCGGTAGCGAAATGCGGGCAACTTGGAGTTGTTTCTGGAACGGCGGTGGATTCTGCATTCGCCAGACGCTTGCAAGATGGTGACAAAGATGGAGAGATTCGTTGGGCTCTCTCGAAATTTCCGGATCAAGATGTCGTAACAGAAATCTTAGATCGCTTCTTCATAGAGGGTGGCAAGAAGAGCGATGCTAGTTATTTGGATGTACCCAAGTTAAGTATCACTCCAACTCCTTTTGCCTCGAAAATGTTGATTGCGGCAAATTTTGTAGAAGTGACACTGGCAAAGCGAAACACGGAAGGTCTTATCGGAATTAACTTTCTAGAGAAGATTCAGTTAGCAACTCCAGCTTCAGTCTTTGGAGCAATACTCGCGGATGTTGATTACATTCTTATGGGAGCAGGAATTCCTGCGGATATTCCGCAACTCATCACTGACCTTCTTCAACGCAAGGCGGTTAATTTCAAGATTAAAGTCGAAGGAGCCGATACCCCGCACTTGCTTCACTTTGATCCTACGATCATCAAGCAGGTGGAGTTCGCTGACCTCCATCGTCCCAAGTTTCTCGCCATCGTTTCTTCGCACATTCTCGCTAACTACTTGGCACGTGACGAGGCAACCCGTCCAGATGGATTTGTGATTGAGGGTCCGACTGCAGGTGGACACAACGCTCCCCCTCGCAGCAAAGACCACATTGCAGATGATGGACAAGTTACCTTCAGCGATAAAGATTTAGCCGACTTTGAAAAGGTGAAAGCAGTAGGCCTTCCCTTCTGGCTCGCAGGTGGATATGGAACCCCAGCCAAAGTTAAAGAGGCGATCGATCTAGGCGCTGTGGGAGTACAAGTAGGTTCACTCTTCGCTCTCTCTCGCGAATCGGGAATTACTGATGACTTGCGCGATGAGGTGCATAAAGAAATCACCAACGGAAATCTGGATGTGCGGACCGAACCAAAGACCTCTGCTACTGGATTCCCATTTAAAGTAGTAGAGATCAAAGGAACAGCGACCGATCCCGAGATCTACGAAGCAAGAAGCCGTAAATGCGACTTGGGCTACCTGCGATCCCCATTCTTGAGACCCGATGGCGGCATCGGCTATCGCTGCAGTGCAGAGCCAATCAAAACCTTCGAGTTCAAAGGTGGCGCTGAGGGTGAGGCCGAGAACGTAAAGTGCTTATGCAACGCTCTGATGGCCAACATTGGATTAGGACAAGTCCGCTGGGCTACCTACCACGAGCCAGCTCTCTTAACTTTGGGCTCTGATCTTTCGGGGGCTGAAGAATTGAGTGCTCTATATAGTGGTTGTTGGACTTCGGCACAGGTCGTTGAATACCTAGTCTCTGCACTTTAAATTTAACGAGGATGCGAGAGAAGCAGACCAATAGCCAATAAGACAATTCCCGCCGCAGAGATACCGGTGAGGGTACGGCGAACCTTTGGCTTGGCCAAGAACACTGAAGACTTATCGACGGCCAGAATTAAAAAGGTGTACCAACTAAAAGAGACTGTTGACTGAACACAGGCCAAGAGAAATATCCCAAGGCCTAACGAGAATTTATGTGGAACGAATTGCGGAATGAAGGCCACCGCGAAGACCGCGGCCTTCACATTCGTTAGATTTGTGAAGAGACCAAGTCGGTAGGCCGCCGCATCATTAGTCTTTGCAATACCTCCCACATCAAACTTTCCGAACTCATTTTTCAGTTGAATAAGCGTCTGAATCGCGAGACCTAGAAGAAAAGCCACCCCCGCATATTTCAAGATATTAAATGCAGTATGAGACCTAGCAAAGATTGCAGAGAGCCCAACCGCAGACATCGCTCCCCAGATGATCAGACCAGAGGAATTTCCAGCTACGGATAGGAACGCGGCGCGACGTCCTCCTAGCAGACTCTGGCGCAAAACCATTGCAACACCTTGACCGGGAACAATTGCTAGAAGGAGAGCAGTGAGGGCAAAGGCAGGAATAATCCTTAAAAGTTGTAGACCCGCGCTCACTTGCCAAAGGTACCCGCTTATTGAGTGGCGCCGAGTAATATTTAGAGGTGATCGAGATCCGTGAACTTCATTCTTTGCAGGAGCAGTTTCACGCACGGATGATCTTCGATACGGTCTGGCCATCATCCAACGAAACGCAGATTACCTCGAACCTACTTCAGGCGATGGTGCATACCGGCAGTTATCTCGTTGGAGTATTCGATGGCGCCAAAGTAGTTGGTGCCTCGTTTGCCTTTCCCTCGATTGAACCTGACATTCATCTGCATTCACACATGACGGCCTTTATTGAGTCTCACCGCGATCGCGGCCTTGGCACTTTGGTTAAGAATCATCAATGGAATTGGGCGAAAGAGCATGGCTATAGCTCCATTACATGGACCTTCGACCCACTTGTTCGTCGTAACGCTCGACTTAACATTCTTAAACTTGGTGCAGACCTAGTCTCGTATCACGAAAATTTCTACGGCAATATGGCAGATGAATTAAATAATGGTGATGAATCTGATCGAATGATGGTGCGATGGGATTTAACTCCCGAGAACCCCATCCCACGCGCCGAGATCACCGAACCTCCATACGATGCGGAGTTGATCGCACTTCCGGCAGATATTGTGGAAATTCGTCGCACTGATCCAGAACTAAATAACCAATGGAGATCGCAAGTTCGTGTGGCTTTTCAAGAGGCGTTTAAGAATGGAAAGAAAGTTGTTGGTTTCACCGCACATAATGAATACGTATTGGAGTGAGCATGAAGGTTAAAGAGCTTGAGCTGCGGACTATCCACCTCCCGCTTGTCCGCCCCTTTAGAACTTCTTTTGGTACCCAAAACGCTCGTGAGGTAATCATTCTCAAGTTAACCACCGAGGATGGAACGATCGGCTGGTCAGAGTGCGTTGCTCTCTCTGAACCTCTCTACTCACCTGAGTATGTAGCAGGTTCACTAGATCTCATGCGTAGATTTTTGATCCCCGCCTTGAAGGCGGCAGGCGATATCACAGCCCAGGATGTGGCACCTATCCTCGCTCCCTTCTTGGGCTCACCGATGGCAAAGGCGACGCTCGAAACAGCTCTTCTTGACGCACAACTTAAAATTGAATCCACCTCTTTGGCCGCATTCCTTGGAGCTAACAAATCCAAGATTCCCTGCGGAGTCTCGGTTGGAATTGCTCCAACAATTCCGCAATTGATTGATGAGGTGAGCGGATATATTGCAGATGGTTACAAGCGCATCAAATTAAAGATTGAGCCAGGTTGGGATTTAGAGCCGGTTGGTGAAGTGCGGCGAAATTGGCCCGAGATTCCTTTACAAGTCGATGCAAACCAGGCCTACTCCCGCAGCGACGGTGAACTACTTGCCAAACTTGATCAGTTCGATCTACTACTTATAGAACAACCTCTTGATGAACATGACATCCTCGGTCACGCGCAGTTGGCACAGCAGGTTCAAACGCCAATCTGCCTTGATGAATCCATCACCTCACTGCGATCGGCCGAAGATGCCCTCGTACTTAAAGCTACGACCGTAATTAACATCAAGCCTGGACGTGTTGGTGGGTACCTCGAGGCGGTAAAGATTCATGACCTTTGTTTGAACGAAGGCATCCCCGTCT
>DAIOGE010000045.1:0-1199 GCA_036745375.1 Candidatus Nanopelagicaceae bacterium | reverse complement strand
TACCTCGAGGCGGTAAAGATTCATGACCTTTGTTTGAACGAAGGCATCCCCGTCTGGTGTGGAGGAATGCTGGAGACCGGCATTGGTCGCGCCGCCAACGTTGCTCTGGCTGCACTACCTGGTTTTACATTGCCTGGCGATACTTCAGCATCCAGCCGTTTCTATCATCGCGATATCACCGAGCCATTTGTGATGGAGGACGGCTACTTACACGTACCACAAGGCGTAGGTATCGGCGTTACCCCTGATTTGGACTTTCTAGAATCAATTACATCTCATAAAGAGACAATTAATTTCTAGCTCCACTGCTCCACATGTGCTAACGAATTAGCAAAGATAAGTGGTGCATCGAAATCCAACGTTGCTACGTGATAACTATTGGTGAGTTCAATCCGTTGTCCAGAGATGCTGTCGATCTCAGACATGATGATGTTTGAATTAGAGATCGGCAGAACATGATCATCGACGCTATGGAAGAGCAAGGTAGGTGCCTTCACCTTATTCAAGTTTGCCCGAGTTTCCTTCAACATCTTGTTGAGTTGAACTACACCTTTCGTGGGTAGAACGTCATATCCCCATTCAGTGACATCAGGCTTCTTGATGTCGTCTCCCACCGATGATCGTCCTGGTTGTAAAAGAGCAAGGAGTGGGGCGAATTTAATGAGAACTCCTGGAATATGGATCATGGGATTGACCAAGCAGATGCCCGCCAACTCATTATTCTCCGCGATATTGAGCGTCGTGCCACCACCCATTGAAAGTCCAAAGACAAAGACCTTCTTACAGATGCCTTTGAGTTTATCGACTTCAACTTGAACTCGAGCGGGCCACTCTTGCCATTTCACCTTGTTGAGATCTTGCCATTGCGTTGCATGACCTGGCAGGCGCGGAACGCTTACGGTGTAACCGCGCTCCTCAAAATAGGCCGCCCAAGGACGCATCGAAGCTGGTGATCCAGTGAATCCATGAACAAAGATAATTCCGATATCTGCATGATCGCTTCCGAGCGCGTAATAATCTTCCAACCAACCTGCAGGTGCATTATTTGTAGCCATACCTCAATCTAAGTCATGGCCTCGGGTATCGTCCACCCTGATGTTCACTGCGCTCTTCTACCTCAAAGTCATCATTGCACCTGTGATAGTTCTATCGGTGAGCTTCTTGCAACGCAGATTCGGCGATCGATTTGGTGGTTGGTT
>DAIOGE010000044.1:1509-8202 GCA_036745375.1 Candidatus Nanopelagicaceae bacterium | reverse complement strand
CCAAATTCAACTTCGGCGGTTCCGCGAATCGTGTCACGAAATTGCAGATGGCGATCGGCCGATTGCAACGCCGGTCCATATTTAATCGCGATCTCTTGTTGTCCAGGCCCATACTCATTGATCGCCTGTTCTACAACGATTCCCTGTGCAACCAAGTTATCGACCATACGATCTGTTACTTCACTCGCGCGATCCATTCCTGAGCTTGAATAACAAGGGCCGTTCATCCACGGTACTGGTCCGGACTCAGATGGGGTCGCTAGATAAAATTCGGATTCGAAGGCAGACATCATCTCAATGCCTTGAGCATCAAGTGCAGACAGAGCGCGCTTAAGAACGGTACGCGTGCAGCCGCCCCATTCACTTCCATCTTTCTCTTGCAGATCGCTAAACATTGATGCGGTGCGATCTAGCCATGGCAGAAGGGCAAAAGTATTTGAATCAGGAACAATGCGGACTTCGCCGACCGGCTCCATGCCTTCAACCGCTACGAGATCTTCAAAAAGGTTGACTGCATTCTGTGCACGCGTAAGACCAACGCCTTCATGAATCTTTGATTCAATCTGTGAGGCATGAACGGTCTTTCCGCGAATCACCCCGGCTAGATCGCAGTAGAGAAAACGGATGAGGCGAAGGTTCTCCTTCTGTGCAACTTCTACTACTTCCTTTTTCTTCATCATTCCTCGTCTCGTTAACCGTGGATTTCATATGCGGCAAGTGCGTTGTCATGACCTATTTGTTGAACTACGGAGATCGCATCGGCTGCGGACCAATCGCCGCGTGAAACAAATGAATCCAATATATTTCCCAGACCGCGCCGAAAGAGCATCGCGCCCAAGTAGGTGAGCTCTGAGAGACCCCATGCATCCGATGAGAATAAGATCTTGTGAAACGGCGCTAGCTCTAGCGATTCTGCGATCACTGCTTGAGAGCGCGCACCGGTGTAATTAACCGCTAAACCAACATCCAAGTAGACATTGCGGAACATTTGGGCCAGATAACCAGCATTGCGTTGGAAAGGGTATGTATGTAGCAACATCACGGGAATCTGCCGTTGCTCGAAATCTCGAATGAGGTTTGTCATCAACAAGGGATCGCATCGGTGGAGATCTAGATCTGGATCTCCAAAACCAATATGAAATTGGAGCGGTTTCTTAAGTTCAGCAGCGGTGAATATTGCATGACGTAATAGCACGGGATCGGTGATGCGTGCCTTACCGGTTGATTCAACGTGGGCGAGCCACTTGCTTGCAGCGACTTCTACTTGGTGTTCAGTTGGAGGAGTCGGATCGAAGTCCAAACCAATGCGATAGGCAACGATGCTTTTGAGTCCTACTGCATTTTTTGATTCGCGCTCGAGCGCTTCGCTAAAACGTGCCGCGTAGTTCGCTGATGAGACTCCAGAGCGAGCAACTTCTTCTGCGATAGTTTCGATGCGGATTACTTCATCAACCTTTGATCCGCTTAATCGAGCCATTCCAGCAGGGTCTTCCATATCGTTGCCACGAAGACCAGTTTCGATGAAGTAGCGCCCGATTCCGGAGGCCTGTAAAAGTCTGCGATTAACTTCTTCGCCACCTAGTTCGGTGCGACGTCGGAAATACTCGGTGGCCGAAACTGACTGCTCTAAATCCAGTAGCGGGGCAACCCAACGTCGAACCGCGAATCCCACTTGAGTATTCATTGCTTGCTCTAACGAGGAAGGCGTTCTATCCGATTCGGTGATCATGTGCGAAAAGGATTCGATAGAGGGAGTTTCGCGAACCACCCCGTGGACGTGATGATCAACAAGAGGCAAGGCTGCAAGCGCCTCAGAGGCGGGTCCTGCCGGTTCAATCATCCAAGAATTGGAGGTCACGATTACCTTTCCATCACAAGTGGCACGAATAAAGCCTAACTAACCCGCTTTCGCCAGGCTTATTTAAGGCAGAAGGGCGATTACGCGAGCAGGACTTCCAGATCCTCCAACAAGCGGAAGCACTCCGACAACAACCCACGCGCCGAGCGGTGGAAGCAACTTGAGGTTTTGCAAATTCTCAAGATGCCAAAGTCCCTTGGGGTGAGTGATCTGCGAGTGAACCGGAAAACTGGTCGCAGCTCCCGAATCGATTCCCAATGTATCAATGCCAAGACCCACGGTCTTTCGAGTTGATACCAAGTACTCAGCTGCTTCAACTCCAAAACCTGGGAAACGTAGATCTCCGGGTTCTCCGGCGTAGGCGACTGAATCCCGATTCTTCTCTTCCCAACCAGTTCGAAGAAATACTGCGGCGCCTTCTGGAATGGCCCCGTGTTTCGCCTCAAATGCCAACACTTCATCGAGCGAGAGGACTGCATCTGCATCATCTCCGACGCGCTCTGAAATATCGATCACTGCGATAGGACGCACCAATGACTGGGCAGGAATTTGATCAACCGTGGAATGTCCTTCAATGAAATGACAAGGCGCGTCGAAATGAGTGCCGGTGTGTTCAAAGAAAGTTACTCGTCGTGCGAAATATCCATCATGAGCGACCGTGACCAGGGTCTCCGCTTCTGGAGCTGGAGCCCCTGGCCACATAATGACATCCGCGCCTAGCGGAATTGTCAGGTCAACTACTTGTGCGTTATTTAACATGCCAACATCGTACAGATTTTAGAGCGCTTCAGAAAGGTTTTCGTCCTTACGAAGTTGATCGCCCATCTTCTTTGCAAGTGCTGGCTTTGCCGCGATGAAAATAATTCCGAGCAGAAGCCAGATCGCTGATGCAATAGGCAAAATACGAGCGGACCATGCACTTGGCCAAGGATGAATGTTCTCCCAGACTGTGATGCCCAACATTCCGATACCAAGGATTGGAATGATGATCTCCCACATTGCGGCACGCTTCTTAGCACCAAAGAATACGAAACGAATAGCCCCCACAGTTGCCATGAGATAGACAACAAGGAGAATAAGAGTTCCGATCACACCGGAGCCAGCGAAGATATCGAAGGCCTGCTTGTTCCAAGCAAGGTGCCATACAACAACAATCAGCAAGACTGCAAGAGTCATGATACGAGTTGCATTAACAGGCGTTCCGTTCTTCTCGTGAACTGTGCTGAGGTGTCCATTGCCAGCATCGCGAGCCATCGCAAATGCGAGTCTAGATCCACCAACAAGACATGCAAGCAAGCAACCAAAAGCCGAGACCGCTGCACCCAATGAGATGAGAGTTCCGATCCATGAACCAATAAAGCTAGAACCCAGATCGCCCATCAAGGAGCCGGAAGCGCCGAATGCCTTGATGCCAGCATCATTCGTTCCGAATCCCATGACTTCAACCGCAGTGACAATTACAAAGAAGAAGCCACCAAAGATTGCAGTGCCGAGCATGGCTCGTGAAATATCTTTCCGTGGATTTGTTGTCTCTTCACCCAATGTGGAAGATGCTTCAAAACCTGCGAAAGATAAGAATCCAAATACAGCGCCGACAAAGACACCGTTAAATCCTGCGCTCTTTGGAATAGAGAAGACTGACCAATCGACATGGTTGCCATTAGGAGCGTGTCCTGTTGCCAACTTAATGAATACGACGATTGTTGTAACGATGATCAGAAGTACTGTAATTCCTTCGAACGAAAGCAGAAGGCGAGTTCCATTTCGAGCAGGAACGATTGCAACCCAGAATGCTAGGGCCAGCGCAAATGCGCCAACCAGGAATGCAGACCAGGTTGGTTGGTGTTTCCAAACACCTAACTTGTTAAGAAAGTCTGCGCCGAAGATTCCTGCGGCCATCGAGGTCACGCAACCATAGAAGGTGTAAGTACCAATCAATCCCCATCCAGCGACAACTCCGCTACGAGGACCTGTGGTCGCCCCAACAAAACCGTAGACGCTGCCAGCGTGGTTGAAGTTTTGGCAGAGTCGAACAAAACCGTAAGCGATAAGAAGTACTCCAACGGTTGCAATTCCAAAGGCGAGCGGTACGGCGCGTCCTGAGTGGCCCACGCTTCCCTGCGGATTGATATTTGCTGCCATTGATGGAGCCATAAGCGCCACCGAGATTCCGATGGCCTCCCAAACATTCAGATTCTTTACAAGCTTTCGTTCGGACATAATCCCCCCAAAATTCTTCCCCAACTGTCTGGGGATTTGCTTAGGGTAATTGTGGAACGTGCTGGACGATTATGTGAGTAAATCGGCGAAAAAATTTCAATTACTTTCCAGAAAAAGCCCTCGGTGAAGGCCTTATGCGGGAAATTCTTGATACGAACTAACTTAACTAAGCAGGCGCTTCGCCTCGATGCAATCTGCCTTCATCTGAACCAAAAGGGGATCAAGGCCATCAAACTTCAAGGTATCGCGCAGACGGTAGCCAAACTCCAGCTTTGCCTCTTGGTCATAGAGATCAAGACCGGTCTGATCGATCGCGTATGCCTCGACCTGGCGACCACGAACTCCAGGGAAAGTTGGATTGGTGCCGATGGATATGGCGGCCTGCCAGCGTTGCTCCCCCACGGTCAGCCATCCGGCGTATACCCCATCTGCAGGAATCGTCGCGTTATCGGCTAGGCCGATATTTGCCGTCGGATAACCAATAGTCCGACCGCGTTTCTCACCATGAACGACCGGACCGCGGAGGTAGAAGAGACGAGTTAATAATTCATTGGCTCGTTCTACATCGCCATCGACGATCAAATTTCTAATGCGAGTAGATGAAATGGCACTGCCGCGATCCTCTGACAAGGCGACTGCACTTACACCAAAACCTTTTGCATGTTCTTGAAGATATGCAGCATTGCCCGAGGCTTTATGTCCGAAAGTAAAGTTGGCACCTACAGTGACATGAGTTGCACCGAGTTGCTTTACCAAGATTTCATCGATGAACTCATCTGGTGATTTTGCGGAAAACTCCCGGGTGAAGGGAAGTACTACAACATCTTGTGCGCCGTGCTCTTTCAATAGTTGTATGCGATCTTGCAGAGTTACAAGCGCGGTCGGGGTGCGCTCTGGAGCGAAGACGGATGTTGGGTGCGGATCAAAGGTAAGCACTGTGACAGCTCCATATTTTGCGGCCTCACGCAAGATCTCCTGATGCCCACGATGAACGCCGTCAAAAATCCCAATTGCCACTGAGGTCATAGTGCGGATTCTTTCATGGAAACGAGAGTTGGGGCGGCCAAGATCTTCTCGCCTACTTCACGGTTCAGAAGCAGTGCAACAAAGGTTCCATCACCGGAAAGTGCGGCAGTTGTCTTCTCCGTCGGGTTAGCCGAAATTGTGCGACCAAATGAGATCTCGATTAATTCGCTGGGATCTAACTCACGAACTGGCAGAATTCTAGATATTCCAGTTGCAGTTGGGATGGGTTCGGCCACTTCCCAAGGCGCACACTCCGATAGATCGAAGGGTGAGACCAGAGTCCGCCGCAGAGCACTCAGATGGCCGCCAACTCCGAGAATGGATCCTAAATCTCTCGCAATGGCGCGAATGTAAGTACCTGCAGAGCAAATGACAGAAATGCGGAGCTCGATCCCGACATCAGTTCGATGAATCTCATGGATCTCGATAGAGGTGATCGTTACCTCACGCGAAGGGAGTTCAAACTCTTCACCAGCTCGCACTCGCTCGTGACCGGTCTTACCGTCAACCTTGATTGCGCTAACTGAACTTGGGCGCTGCGAAATAGTACCCACCATCTTTTGCAGTGTGTCATAGATGGCGGAGTCAGTCACAGCGCTTAAAGCATTGCTCGGAGCAATCGTGAGTACTTCACCTTCGACATCATCGGTAACAGTAGATTTTCCGAGTGAGATGGTGGCGTCATATCCCTTGGTGCCATCGACGACGTACTGCAATAACTTTGTAGCATTACCAAGTCCAAGAACTAATACTCCAGTCGCCATGGGATCCAACGTCCCAGCGTGACCGACCTTCTTAGTTCCAAAGCGCCTTCTAATTTTTGCAACAACATCATGGCTCGTCATTCCGCTCGCTTTATCGACGAGCAAGAAGCCATTCATTGATAGCGCGGAGTTACTCGGTGACTTTGTATGGATCTGCATCGCCTATGGGCTTAGCGCCTTCGCGCAATTTGGCGAGTTCGGCATCAGCGGCGCGCACCGAAGACATTAGGTCGTTCATCTCTTTTGCAGACTCTTGAAGTCCATCCGCAAAAAATTCGATGGTCGGTGTTATGCGCAAACCTAGCGCTGCACCCACCTCGCGGCGGATCAATCCTTTTGCAGAGGCGAGTGCTGCAGCGGTTCCAGCTTGCGCATCAGCATCACCTAACACGGTGTAAAAGATCGAAGCCTGTTGTAAGTCACCTGTAACGCGAACATCTGTAATAGTGACAAAACCGAGGCGGGGGTCTTTGACCCGCGCCTCAATTGTTGTCGCAATAACTTCCTTTATGCGATCTGCAACTTTTAGTGCCCGATTCGATGCCATGGTTAAGCCCGCTTCTTCTCGCGAATCTCAAAGACCTGGATTACATCGCCAACTTCAAGATCCTTGTATGAACCGAGTCCGATACCGCACTCGTATCCATCCTTGACCTCAGTGGCATCATCTTTGAAGCGACGGAGTGATTCGATGGTGAGATTCTCACCAACTACGGCTCCATTGCGCAAAGTACGAGCCTTGCCGTTACGACGGATCAAACCATCGAGTACTAAGCAGCCGGCAATATTTCCGACCTTGCTCGACTTGAAGATATCGCGTACTTC
>DAIOGE010000044.1:0-1409 GCA_036745375.1 Candidatus Nanopelagicaceae bacterium | reverse complement strand
AATATTGTGGTTCCGCCATACTCTTCAGCGATCAAGTTGTACTCGGTCAATTGTTGGCGAACCTTGTCAGGGTTTGCGCCCTCTTTATCAACCTTGTTAACAGCGACCACGATTGGTACATCGGCAGCTTGAGCATGGTTGAGTGCTTCAATGGTCTGAGGCATCACACCATCATCAGCTGCAACTACCAAGATCGCGATATCTGTGACCTTTGCACCACGAGCACGCATCGCTGTGAAAGCTTCGTGACCAGGTGTATCGATAAAGGTAATAGCGCGCTCTACGCCTTCATGCATGCGGTGAATCTGGTAAGCACCAATGTGCTGTGTGATTCCGCCTGCTTCAGACTTAATAACTTCGGTCTTGCGGATCGCATCCAAGAGGCGAGTCTTACCGTGATCAACGTGACCCATGACCGTAACGATCGGCGAGCGCACGACGAGATCGGCATCATCAATATCTTCGAGCTCTTGCTCCAGATTGATATCGAACTCTTCTAGAAGTTCGCGATCTTCATCTTCAGGACTAACAACTTGAATAACGAATCCAAGTTCGCCACCCAAAATCTTGAAGGTATCTTCATCAACCGATTGAGTTGCTGTAACCATCTCACCTAAATGGAAGAGAGCGGAGACTAATGAAGCTGGATCGCCATTGATCTTCTCGGCGAAATCCATAAGTGTCGCACCGCGACGAAGGCGAATAACGGTCTTGCCATCTCCATGTGGAACAACTGCTCCACCAAGAGAAGGAGCCGCCATATTGTCGAACTCTTCACGCAGAGCCTTCTTGCTCTTATGCGCCTTGCCCTTCTTGCTTCCTTGCTTTCCGAAGGCACCTGCAGTTCCGCCACGTTGATGACGACCGCCGCCCTTTCCACCAAAGTTCGATGGACCGGTTGTGCTTGGTGCGGCTGATGGAGAGCGATATGGAGAACCACCGGCTGCTCCGCCTGGACGAGGTGCACCTGTTGAAGGAGCTCCACCTGGTCGCGCTGGACGTGCTGCAAAACCTGGACGTACTGCGCCAGGGCGATTGCCCGACATTGGTGGACGCTCACCAGGGCGAATTGGACGGTTGGCTGGTGGACGAGGAATTGCGCCACCGACTGTTGAAGAGAATGGATTGTTGCCAGCGCGAGGAGGGCGTGGAATTGCTCCCGCTACCTGTGCTGGGTTTGGAGTTGCAAATGGATTATTACCCGGGCGAGGTGGCTTTGGTAGCGCACTCTCCGCTGCTGGTGCATCACTTGGTGGAGTCGCTGCAGGTGCAGCAGGAACTGCCGGCACAACAGGAGGACGCGGAACTGCAGATACTGGCGCCGTCGATCCCGCGGAAATTCCTAATTGATTTCGGGTGCTCTCAGCAAGCTGCGCGATGGCAGCATCAATCTCAGCTTGAGTTGGTTC
>DAIOGE010000043.1:0-8355 GCA_036745375.1 Candidatus Nanopelagicaceae bacterium | reverse complement strand
TGTCGGAATAGTCAGGGTTATTGACGGCTGAGGTGTCGAGTTCGATAGTTCTAAAACCAACCCGCTTCTCCCTCTTCTCCCTGAGCTCGTTTCCGGAGAGGAGTGAAACTTCTACGGTATATAACTTTTGCTCGCCACGTCCTCGTGGCTGCCATAAAGCAGCATCTGGCACAGCAAACTCATATGAGTCTGTAAGAGCTGGAAACTCTTGTGTGATAATTTCTTTACCCTCATCCAAAACTCGAACACGGAGCGCATGGCTCTTAGCGTCGCCTCCAACGATTGGTCTGACCATCAGATGTGGCGTCCCATCCTTAACGGAAGATAGGAGTGCGACATCAGAGAGGTAAGCGCCATTCCATTCGATGAGCTCTACGGGCTTCCAAATGCCAGATGAGATTGTGACGGGTCCCCAGTCCCAGCCATAGCTACAAGCCATTTTGCGCTGGTAGTTATATGGCATGTCATAGGGCCGTGGGTAAAGGCCTAGTTTGGAAACTTGTTCTTCGGCATCGCTGAGTGGAGCGGTGAAGTGGACCTCTAGCTCTACATCTCCTTGATGTAGTTCAGCACTGATCTCCAACTCATAACTACGATGCATATTTTTGGTACTCAATTTCAATATGCCGTTGACGAATACTTTGGCAAGAGTATCGAGGCCTAGAAATCTGAGTGTGGCGTATTCCGATTTATTTGATTGTGGAATCGTTGTTCGATAAATCGAATCTGTCTTCCAAATCCACATCTGATCTTCTTCACGTCCATCTATGGAGATGTCGGCAATAAGACCTGCTTGGATCAAGTCCGTATGGATGCAGCCGGGTACCGAGGCAGGAATTCTGTCAGGAAGATCTATCGCACTTGTTATGACAGTCTGGTTGCGCCACACATTGTGGCCATCAATTGCAGCCTTAGAAATAAAAGCATCTGGTCGTGGGTTTAGCGATAGCTCCCAGCCTGCGGATATGCGGGAAGTCTTGTTCATCGACCGAAGTCATCTTCAATACGCTCGATGTCATCTTCACCAAAATACGTACCTGTCTGGACCTCAACAAAAATAATCTCTTCTGAACCTGTATTTGAAATCCTATGTAGGACTCCGATCCCAAAATCAACGGTATCTCCTGGAGAAACGGATCGAACTTCGCCGTTGATAGTTACCTCACCGGAACCTTGAACAATAAACCAATGCTCGGCACGCTTTGCATGGCGCTGGTATGAAAGGCGTTGGCCGGGGTTTACCCAGATGCACTTGACCTTGTGAGTATCGGATTCTTGAAGTACTTCATATCTACCCCAGGGGCGATCGGACTTTTCTAACATGTAAAGGTCTCCTCGCCTTTATATAAGTGCATTACGGCTTGAATCCTCTGGAATAGAGTCAAGCACTCCTAGCGCAGCACCAATTACTCCAGCGTTGCGTTGCAATTGGGCAATTCGTAAATCTACTGACTCAATAAACCCGGTCGTGTTTGCTTCCATCTGACAATGATCGCGAAGTGGTTTCCAAAAAATTTCTCCCGCCTGCGACACACCTCCGCCAATGACCACAGTTCGAATATCAAGTGATCCGATGGTATTAACGATTCCGATAGCGAGGGCTTTAGTTCCTTCATCAATGACTTCTAGCGCGGTCGAGTTTCCTTGGCGGGCCGCTTCTGCAAGCTCTATAAACGAAGTGCCGTCTGACCAACCACGCTCTCGTGCGATGGCAACCATTCGGGGTCCACTCGAATATGTCTCGACACAACCTCTTCTTCCACATGCACATTCGGCTCCATCAAAATTGATGGTGTGGTGCCCGATATAACATGAGTTTCCAGTTTCACCTGTGAAGAGTGAACTATTAAGAATAAGGCCGCCACCAATTCCGGTTGAAACTACCATCCCGAGCATATTGGTTGTCCCGCGGCCTGCTCCCAACCGAAATTCTGCATGTGCCAATGCCATTGCATCCCCATGGAGAACAACATTTTTGGAGCCAGTGATCTTCTGGAAGTTTGAGACGATCGGAAACATACGCCAGGCTGGAATATTGACCGGGCTTATTGCTCCTTTATTTAAATGAAGTGGGCCGGCGGAACCGATTCCTACCCCTAGTAAATCGGTTCTTGCCTCCACCATTAAAGCGCGAGTAGCCTCGCTTATATCCTCCCAAAATCTTGGATTTCCACTGACTGGAATTTCTTGTTGTGAAGAAACGATGTAGTGGCGGTCGACCAATGCAAGTGCAACCTTGGTAGCACCAATATCCACAGCTAGTGCGAAGTGCGTCATGACTTCGCCCCCAGATTTAGTTGGGCATTCAATTGCAGAGAGATCGTTTTTGTTTTAAATCCACTCTCTACTGGATTATCAAATCGCTCTAATAACAGCTTTGCTGCTTCAGTTCCAAGCCGCTTTGGATCGTGGTCCAAGGTTGGAATCTGCATCAACTGTGCAGAAGGGAAATCGTCAAAAGAGACCATCTCTATCTCTGCTCCAGTCGAAGTAATAGCATGTCCAAGGCCAATTGCAATTAAATCATTTGATGCAATAAATCCGTCTACACCATTTTGTTTTGCAAGTAGATCAAGAGCAACAATTTTTGCCTGCTCTGAAGTGTGCACTCCAGGTATTACTTTGCATTTTGTAGCTTGCAAACCGTGACCTACTACGGATTTTTTAAAGGCTTCAATGCGTTCTGAGGCAGTCCAGATCTCTGGATTATCTGCAATTAAGGCAATGCGATTACATCCTTGAGAGGCAAGATATGAGACACACGCTTCGATGCCACCAAAATTATCGGCAAGCACTGCATCTGCATCGAGATAAGCGGGAGGTCGATCGACGAAGACGAATGAGACTCCACGTTTTCTTTCGATATGCAGGTACGAGTAATCTTGAGCCGATGGGACAATAATCAAGCCGCGAACTCGACGTTCCAGTAGCGCTTCAATAAGCGCCTTTTCACGGTTTCCATCATCGCGAGCAGTTGCAATAATCAGATCCATACCTGATGGGCTCAGTGCCTCTTCGGCACCAGCAGCCATTCCGGCATAAAACGGGTTCGCTAAGTCTGATATGACCATTCCAACTAAATTGGAGAGGGCACCAACCCGAAGTTCGCGGGCGAGACGGTTTGAGCGATACCCGACCAGCTCAGCTGCTTTCTTCACCTTTTCAAGGGTCAGCGGAGAGACTCGATCGAGCTCGTTCATAGCCCTTGAGGCGGTTTTTACGCTTACTCCGGCGATGGCCGCGATATCGGCCAGGGTTGGATGGGAAGAAGTCTGAGTCACAGCCATTCCTACCTCCACTTTCGCGTAGCCAATCCTGCCTAGAGGCGTAACCCTATGGATTTTATGTCATCGATGTCAACCATAAAGCAGGCCTCCTCAGCAAATGTCTCGAAATGTCCTAAAGTCCTTATAAGACAATGGTTTTAGAGCCTTTATAACAAAAAAGAGATGTGAGAAGTTGTTGACATCGATTACCCACTCGTGACTATTCTTCTCCAAACGGTATGGCTGTCGCCAAACCGAACTCGAAAGGAAGACCATGCGCAAGCGTTTATTTGCCGGTGTTGTCAGTAGCGTGCTGGCGACATCATTCGTAACCGTTGGTGCGATTACTTCTGCAACAGCTGCCCCGGCTGGGATTTGTAAGCAGATCACGGTAATCACCAACCGCACAGATATAGCCCCAACCACCTTCACGAAGGTTTATGGTCCAGCATTCACAGCTGGCATAGGTAAGGGAACAACAGTCAAGTTTGAGGCATTTACAAATTACAACACAGATGTCCGAACCATGATGAATACAAAGAACTACGGAGATGTCTTGGGTATCCCTCAAGGTGTTACTCCCGCACAGTTCTCATCATTCTTCTCACCTCTCGGGAAGACGTCAGATCTCTCTAAGGTCTACCGTTTTACCAATGAAGGTACTTACAACGGAATTCAATATGGCCTTTCACAAACTGGTAATGCAACAGGATATGTTGTGAACCTCAAGGTTTGGAAGGCTGCTGGCATCACAACACCTCCAGCGACACCAGATGAGTTCATTGCCGACCTAAAGAAGATTAAGGCAGCTGAGCCAGATGTAATCCCTCTCTACACAAATTATGCAACTGGTTGGGCACCAACTGGTTGGACAAATATGTATGCAGGTTACGCTCAGGGCCCAGATTCAAATAACCTTTTGGCGAAAGATAAGGCTCCTTGGACCGCTGGAAAAGATACCTTCATTGGAGATGACCTTCTTTACCGCGTTGCTGCTGCTGGTCTGATTGAAAAAGATCCAACAACGACCGATTGGGAAGGCTCGAAGGGAATGATCAACAAGGGCCAGATTGCAACAATGATGCTGAGCTCATGGTCAGTTTCACAATTCCAGGGTGCAGGACCAAACCCACAGGATATTGGGTTCTATCCACTCCCTGTGAAGGATCCTAAGACTGGAAAGTTCCAAAGCTACATCGGTGGCGACGTCGAACAAGCTATTAACAAGAACTCAAAGTGTCAGGCATCTGCTCAAGCATGGTTGACATACTTCATGCAGCAATCAGGTTATGCATATAGCCAGGGTGGCATCAGCCCATACATCAAGGGACCGAATGGCGAGAGCTACGGAATCTTCGATAAGTTGGGTGTTGTTTACAAGTCACTCAATGCAGCACCAGCAGGCCATGATTCTGACTTGGCAAATGTCAAGAAGGCATCAGGTATTCCATTTGATGGAACGCTGGAGCAGAACATCATTGACACCGCTCGCGGTGCCAAGAGTGGAAGCGAAGCCTCAATCTTCGCTGACCTAAATGCCAAGTGGGGTGGGGCAGTAGGTTAAACACACAAAGACAGGAGTGGTGTGCCATCCGGTGCACCACTCCTCTTTTTTTAATTTTTTTAATCAAGCTCATTGAGGGAGATCATGTTTAAAGAAAAGACTAAGCGCCAGTTTGTGCCATGGCTGTACTTGCTACTACCTATAGGCCTACTCGCTCTCTTTACTTATCTTCCGGTAATAAACATGTTTTGGTACAGCACCACCGAATGGGATGGCTTCGATCCTCACAAGAAGTTTGTTGGATTCCATAACTATGTAAAAATCGTCAAGAATCCTGAAATTTTTCACTCGCTATTTAACAGCCTCTACTATTTTGGTGGAGCCGTAATTCAGATTTCACTAGCACTCTTTTTAGCAACAGTGCTGAGCTACAGATTCCGTGGAAGTAATATTTTTAAAGGGTTTTTAGTCTTCCCTTATCTCCTGAATAGCGTGGCTGTGAGTCTTGCCTTCCTTTATCTCTATAAAGGTGGCGGTGGGCTTGATCTCCTTGTTAAGCATCTTGGCCTTGGGCGCTTTCTCACTCTTTGGCTCGGTAACCCACATATTGTGAATTTTTCACTTGCCGGCGTATCGGTCTGGCGTTACATGGGATTGAACCTAGTGCTCTTCTTGGGTGCCATTCAATCCATCAATCCCGAACTCTTTGAGGCGGCCCAACTAGATCGAGCCAATCGTTGGCATCAGTTTAGATACATCATCCTCCCTGGCATCAAGCGCATTACTGCTTTAAGCGTAATCTTGGCAGTCAGTGGGAGTATTGGGGTCTTTGAAATCCCATACATCATGCTTAATGGTTCAAACGGAACAACCACCTTTGTAATTCAAACACTTAAGACTGCCTTCGTCTTAAACCAAGTTGGGCTTGCTTCAGCCCTCGCCGTGACCCTACTTGGCATCGTCTTGGTCGTTACCTTTGTTCAACGAAAAATCTTTAAAGATGAAGGAGTGGATCTCGTATGAAGAAATTTGATCTCTTCAAGATAGTCGCTTATCTCATCCTCACGATCTGCGCCTTGGCCACAGTATTTCCTCTCATTCCACTTCTCTTCGCCTCCCTTAAAGGTAAGGAGGAATTTCAGAACACTGGCTCTCTTAATCCACCAAAAAACTGGTTTAACTTCCATAACTTTGCCGTTGCCTGGAGTCAGGGAGATTTAGTCCATGGTTTCTTTAACACCGGGATTATTCTCTCGGTCTCTCTTGTTGGAACTATCGCAATCGGAACTATGGCGGCTTATGCCATCGATCGCTTTAACTTTCGAGGTAAACAGCTCGTCTTATGGGGATTCTTAGCTGCGACTTTAGTACCTGGCGTAACCACCCAGGTTGCTACATTTCAAATCATTAACAAGCTAAATTTATATAACACCCGCTGGGCAGCAATCATCTTGTATATGGGTACAGATATTATTTCTATCTATATTTTCCTTCAATTCATGGCATCGATTCCCAAGGCACTTGATGAATCAGCACGTATTGATGGTGCCGGTCACTTCACTATTTACTTCCGGATCATCCTTCCTTTACTGCGACCTGCAATTGCAACCGTTGTCATCATTAAAGGGATTGCGATGTATAACGAGTTCTATATCCCATTTCTTTACATGCCGGACCCAGCCTTGGGCACGGTCTCAACTGCGCTTTATCGCTTTATAGGACCGTTTAGCGCAAGTTGGCAGGTCATCTGCGCAGCAACCCTCATTGTCATTTTGCCTACCCTGACAGCATTTTTGCTTCTGCAGAAGTTTATTTACCGTGGACTCTCAGCAGGGGCTGTTAAATAATAGGCGAGGATCAACCAATCCGGCTTTCTAGCATCAGGTCTAGAAGTGCCCGGTCAATGTTGAGTCCTTCGAAGTTCTCGTAGACGGTACCTGGACGGTTGTGGTTGGCGATCCCAAAGTTGCCATCGAACTCCCATAGTGAATAACCCCAACCAGATTCCTTGTAAATGCCGAAGAGATCTGAGAACCAAGCGAGCGCAACTGCGTTATCGGTGTACCGATAGCAACCAAACTCACCAATATGTACGGGACGACCTGCAGCTTGAACTTCACGCCATGGTGCATAGAAGTCCCATAACGCTTGGCGATCCCACCACTGACCGTTGTACTCACATGGATAGGTCGGTACTGGCATTCCCACAGATCCAGCCCACCACTCTGCTTTGTAATGTGAGACAAGCATCGGTTGATATCCGCGCCCACTATGAATAACTTCTAAATCAGCGAGCTCTGGCATGGCTAGGTGCCCGCCCGCAAGTCCATTGATGACAACTTGGCGATCTGGATCGATTGCGCGAATCGCAGCGGTAATACGTCGAATAACCTGCTGATGAATATCCCGAGTGAAGCCTCGCTGACCAATATCAGGTGGTTCATTCACAAGGTCAAAGCTCATCGACGTCTTGTATTGTCCTTTGTAGCGCGTAGCGAGCGTGGTCCAGAGTTCTTCAAAAGCATCTTGGGCGATCGCATCTACCCAGAGGTTCGTGCTCTCCTTCTCCCATCCATTAATGCAGTAACCCGGCGCACGGTGCAGGTTGATCGAGATGTGAATTCCTCGGCTGATGGATTCATGAACATAGCTATCGAGTAGTTTGAGGAACTCTTGATTTTGAACGCCACCAACCTTTGGCAGCCAATAACGGTAATCAAGTGGCAAGCGCAGGAAGTTGAAGTCGTACTTCGCCATAAAGTCGAGCATTCTCGTATCTGCTGGTTTCACTGCTTCAGATTCACTGGAATAGGCCCATTGGGCGTTGAAGCCATAACCAAGGTGGTGTACTCCGTTTAGCATGCTGATCCCCTCTTATTACTACGCTTGGGAAAGTACTTCTTTAAGCCACTCTGCCTGGACCAAATTCTGATCACTTGATCCACCTTCATGCATATTGAAATCCCAGACCTGAGTAGATGTCTTGCCCGCGTAGTGATTGCGCATTGCAAAAATTGTGTCCGGCGGACAGATTGGGTCGTGCATACCAAGACTAATCAGTGCTTGAGCCTTTGCCATTGTCACTAAGTTCATGCAATCAAAGTAGGTAAGGGTCTGTAGTGCATGATCTGAATCAGTGCGATGGATCCGACAGTAATTGACGATCTCTTGGTAGGGATAAGCATCAGTAATTTCAATCGCGCGATGGATGTGGGACATGAATGGCACGTCAGGCATGGTTGCGAATACCTCAGGAGCTAAGGAAGCGGCGGCGAGCGCAATGGCTCCGCCTTGACTGCCACCTGTTGTGATAATCCTGTTGGAATCAACATGTGGCAGGTGCTTTGCTGCTCGGACGAAGGCAACTGCATCCGAGTAAACCCGGCGATAGTAATAATCTTCCTTTGATTGGATTCCCATCGTCATAAAACCAGATGATGAGGAACCTCGTGGATAAGCGCCATCAGGCGTATCTCCTCTGCGATGTCCGCCACCTTGACCACGAGTGTCCATCACTAAAGTTGGGAAGCCACAATTGGCCCAGAAGAGCCACTCGTTGTAATTGCCGCGTCCACCGCCATACCC
>DAIOGE010000042.1:3486-8371 GCA_036745375.1 Candidatus Nanopelagicaceae bacterium | reverse complement strand
GCCCTGATAGTGGCTCTAGCCCTAGCAGGATCAGCGGTAGTTGGAAGCTCGTCAGCATTTGCTGCCGCTACAACTCCAACCCTCACACTCTCCGGTGGAAGCACAGTCTTCGGACTGAGCCCAGCAATTATCGTGGCAACCGCAAGCGCCCCAGGAAACGTTGCATTCTCAGTTGGCACAACGGTAATTACAGGATGCGAGGCGGTAGCCACCACAACTGTTGCACCGTTTGTCGCTAAGTGCTCATGGGTTCCCGCAGCTGCTGGCCCTGCAACGTTGACCGGTGTACTAACTCCAACTGATTCTGTCAGTTATACCTCGGTTACATCCGCACCCCTCAATGTAAAGACCGGTACACCTGTACAGGGAACCGTTCCTTCACCAATCAGTCTCTATGTAGACACGATTGTTGCCTCTGGTTCAACTGGTGCACTTGCTCCTCGCTTCGGAGTTAGTTGCGCAATCACTAGCCAATTCATTGTTGGGCAGACCATCGTCTTCCGTGTCTATGGAAACGATGCAGATCTCGGTGGAGCCGTTCTTGATCCCTCAAACGTTGCTAGTGCATATGTAACAGTTGCTGGTATCGATCAACCAATTCCATTGTCTTATGGAAATCACAGCGGAGTCGCGTTCTGGTCTGCACCACTCAAGACCGGTACAACACCAGGTCTATATGGCACTTTGGGTGTAATGAACTTCAAGGTAACTGTTACTACAAAAGATCAAGACACCATCAAAGTACTTTCAACCAAGTTGTCTCCACGGATGGTTAATGGAGTTCGCGTAAGAGATGCGTCTGGTCATCAAGTTTATGACCGTGTCAGCTACTACCGCACAGTTCCTGTTAATCCTCCATTAAAGGGTGCTACAGGAGTATGGCAGTCAGCCTTCACTCCAACATCTCAGGTAACACTCTATGCAGTTCCAACAATGTAATCGGAACTAATTCTCAAACAACTAAATAACGCGTAAGAACCACTGACGCGGTTCCTACACAAAATAAATATCGATCACACCTAGGAAAGGGTTCATCATGAAAACGAAGATAGCTTCACCGACAAGATCACTAATTATCAAAGGCGTCGTAGTGTCGCTGTTCTCGGTATTCCTGGTGGCCCCTGCCCTAGGCGCCGATACCTTAGTTAATTCACAACCGCTGGTTCAGCCGGCAGATATCCCAGATGTTGCTCCACTGCCTTTCACGGGCCAGACGGCAGCTACATTCACTATTCCAACAACCATGGTCAATCTCTCCTTGACACCTAATCAGGGTGTTGTTGGGGATCCATTCGTGGTTTCTGGAAAGGGACTTCCAGCAAGCACATCAGTTCAACTGACATGGGGTACCAATACTGGTACTTGGGTAACAGATGTAGAACCAAGTTCTGTTAACTACACCGGAATTTCCTTCTCCAAGGTGACGGTCAACATGGCTACGGTCACTACAGATGCCTCGGGTGCTTTCAGTTACTCGACTAAGGTACCTGCAGATTTCGGTGGAGTGCATGACATCTATGCGGTTGTAAATGGTGCGGCTGTAGGTCACACCGGCTACCAAATTAATCGCACACTCACGGTTACTCCAACGAGCGGTCCTATTGGTACACCGATCACAGTTACATATACAGGTATGGGCGCCAGCCTTTATACAGCTGGTGGCGCAGTTCACTGGGATAACCTCTACGCTGGAGAAGAGCAAGCAATCTGGACCCGCGGAGTTGGAAAGGTAGTCATCTACGCTTCTGGTCCTCGTGGAATCCACTATGTAAACGTCGGTAACGCAATTGGATTTACCTATCTCAACGTGATCCAATCACCTATCCCTTATACAAATGGTGGATCGGTCCCATTCAATGTCACAAGTGACCGGGGTATCTCAGCTCCAACGGAGACCTTCCCAGCCAAGGTAACTGCTACTTCGAACCTTCACACCACATTGACAAATACTGGTCTAGATCCAAGCACGGTAGCGACCATGACACTGTCAAAGACGGAAGGTCCAATCCTTACAAAGGTCAATGTAAAGACCGCAAAAGTTGCGGCCGACGGAACTTATCAACTCGTTTGGTCGACCGTTGTCGGTAACCGCGTTAACTGCCCTACAAGTACATGCTGGGCCTTTAGCTCAATTCCTCTAGGAACTGCCACAGTACAAAATGGGGCATCATCAACCGATGTAACAATTCCTGACAACTTAGGCGGATGGCACGTCATTCAGATGATGAAGGGCAATGTCATCGAAGCTCAAACACCGTTCTATGTTCAAGAGAGCATCATGCCTTTCTATGACAACAACGGAAAGCAGATTGGTCTCGGGATTGCATCCTTCGATCCATCCACCGCACCAGATGTAATTGCTAAAGGACAAGCCGGTGTTCCACAAACCACGTTCAAAGCCGGTGAGGACTTCACAATTAGTATTAAAGGTGTTGGTTGGACTCAGTTAGATAACACCCTCGCTGTAACGTACGATAATAGTTATATTGGTTATGGTTGTGGCTTCAACTCAAATGGATACATGGTTGTTCGCTTGAAGGCTACCGGTGCTCCTGGTACCCACATCATCGACTTCCACCCATTGTTGTACACAAACCAACCATCATTTGCTAACACGCCTTATGGAATGCTCCCTGTACTCTCTTCAGATCGAGACTTCCCAGGTTTAGCACTTGGCTATGAGGTGCCTTCATTCCACTTCACGATCAGGGTGACAAACTAAAGAGTAAATGACTGAACTAGCCCCGCTCCTCATGAAGAGGCGTGGGGCTAGTTTTATTTTGGCCTCGAATAAATATTGGAGCCCACCAGTTCCAACGGCCGAGCAAGACCATAACGCTCGGGAGTAGAAGACCACGGACAATGGTTGCATCGACAAAGACCCCGAAGGCTAATCCGATTCCGATTTCTTGGAGTCCAGCGAAATGTCCAAGGGCCAATCCGCAGACCGCACCAATAAATATAAGCGCTGCAGTGGTAACAACAATTCCTGTTTGCGTAACGCCTTCAGATATTGCCTCGGAATTACTAAAGCCAGAATCTCTCGCCTCCTTAATTCGAGAGATGATGAAGACCTCATAATCCATGGATATGCCAAAGAGCAGAACAAAGAGAAAGAGGGCTGCCCACGCTTCAATCTGATTGAGGTGATAGATCCCGAGGAATTTAGCGATGGCGGAGTTGCCAAAGGCGAGAACGACGATGCCATAAGCAACGCTGAGAGAGATTAAATCCAACACAATCGCCTTAATAGGGATGAAAACTGACTTAAATGCCCCACAGAGCAAGGCGAAGGTAGCGAGTAAGGCACAGAGAACTATCCAGGGAAATGTTCGAGAGAGTTCTCGAATTAAGTCAGCGCCCTGAGCCGCCGCTCCTCCGACGTAGAGGGTGGCGGTGGGTGGGAAGCCGTATTTGGTGAGTGCAATGTCTCGCAACTGCTTCACTAAATTCTGGGCTTGGGAACTTCCAAAGCTCTCCTTGGGAAAAACAAAGAGCCGTAGGTAGCGGCCTGTCTTTTCTACATAGGGAGTCTTTTTACCGGTAGCCACTACGAAAATGTCAGGCTTCTTGAGCAATTGTGCCGAGAGGTTATTACGTGCGGCCACAATATCTTGTGTCGTGGCGCTCCCAGGTGCTCCCAGATCGATCACCAATTGATCCGGTGTAATCACCCCAGATCCGACCTTAGAACTCACGATGTTCAAGGCTTGCTGCGATTCGAGCTGATCAGGGATAGCCGTCAAAGAACTTGGCGTGAGGTGTAAGGCAAGCGCCGATGAGGAGAGAGCCAGCAGTATCGCGACAGAGCTGATCGCCACGACTAACGGTCTTTTCACAATAAAAGTGGCTAATGAGGCGAATGGTTTTGTCGAGATCTTTCGAATCTGGCGGGAGATTGAAAGAAAAGAGAGAAGAACTGGAAGCAAGGAGAATGTGGCTGCCAGGGAGATAAGTGGGACTAGCGCTGTTGCAATTCCAAGTGAGCGAATGAATGGGACCGGAACAAAAATCAGGGTTGAGAGTGCTAGGGCAACCGTGGCGCTAGAAATGGCAATGGTGCGTCCAGCGCTCGCCATGGTGCGAAGGATTGCCTCATCGCGATCAACCGACTCTCCATAGAATTCTTTTCTAAATCGAAAAAGGAGAAGGAGGGAGTAGTCAATTGCCAAGCCCAGTCCTATGAGCTCGACGATATTAGGCGTATATAAAACGACGATTGAGCGCTCAGAAATTAGGAATACCAGAGATATGGTGGCAGATATCGATGCGGCAGCGAAGATAAATGGAATTAGCACTTGGAGTGAGAAGCCGAGGATGAGGATTAATAGAAGAAGAGCAATACTCAAACCAATAATCTCACCGCGATGAAGATCTGAACTGAGAACCGGGGTCACATCACTCTCGATCGCTGGTGGACCTGTTACTAGTGCGCCCACCACTCCGCTCTTTCGAATCTCTCTTCGCAGGAGCGGTGTGTAATGAGCTGCCTTGGCAAGAGAGAGGGAGGTATTTATGTTGACTAAGAGAATGCCACCTAGCGCTTTCTCTTCCGCGATCGAAGCGGTTGGAACGATACTTGACGCGATTGATATTTGATCTTCAAAGGTAGATATCTGAGAGTTAGTGGCGTTTTTAAAGGGAAAGATAACGGTGAATGTCCCCTCGATATTTTCATTGAAATGCTGAGTGAGGAGAGCATCCGTCTGCGCCGAAGGGCTGTGTGGGATAGCCAAAGAGGTAGTCAGATGGGAGTTTAGATTTGAGTTACTTAGTACTCCTAGAATAAATATGAGTAGCCAGAGTGCGAGAACACTTATGCGATTTCTTAAAATGAATCGCGTCCATCTCGCCATCACGCTTCAAGTCTAGGGGAACCACGCAT
>DAIOGE010000042.1:0-3386 GCA_036745375.1 Candidatus Nanopelagicaceae bacterium | reverse complement strand
TGGGTTGATTGGGATGAGGTCAATTATGAAAAAACTGGCAACATTCTCTTGAGTCGGATTATGGGAGCTGAAGTTCGCCTCGATGCTGCTGGTTTTGATATCGGCTTTAGAAAGTCATGGGAAGAAGCAATCTCTGATGTCATTGCACGGGGTGGCAAGCCATATGCAATTCCCGCGGGGGCATCCGATCATGCTCTCGGTGGCCACGGCTTTGCCGGATGGGCTTTTGAAGTTGAAGATCAAGAAGCCGAACTAGGTTTTACCTTTGACAATGTCATCGTCTGTTCCGTAACAGGTTCGACTCAAGGAGGAATGATTGCGGGCTTTGCACATAGCAATCGCGCCGCTTCAGTTCTTGGGATAGATGCTTCAGCAACAGTTGAAAAGACCTGGGATCAGATCAAGCGGATCGCGACACGCACCGCTTCTGCTATCGAACTAGGTCGAGAGCTCAATGACTCTGAGGTCGTGCTTTTGGATCGATGGCATGATGGAATTTACGGCGTAGCAAGCGAGCACACGATTGAAGGAATTGAGTTAGTGGCCCGTCTAGATGGAATGATCACTGACCCGGTCTACGAAGGTAAATCCATCACCGCGCTCATTGATCTGGTTAAGGAAGGATTCTTCCCAGAAGGAAGTCGCATTCTCTATGCCCATCTTGGTGGTCAACCGGCCATCAATGCTTACACGACTGCCTTTTAGGGAAAACCTGCTTACCTATTATCTTCCCGCATTGCTTTGAAAATCCTTTTTAACTTATCTTCTGGGAAATCAGTCAGCCTGAAATATCGTGCTGGATAAATTCGCCCAGGAAACTCATCGTGTTCTCTCTCAACATATCGAATGAAGTTATTGATGCCACTCCATCGCCCCACTCCACCTCCAACTAGATAGATATGATCGAACTTCTGCAGCTTGTGATAAATGAATTCGCAATAGTGTTTATCAAGACCTGGCTCCAACCAGGCAGGCAAGAGATGAAATTTTGATTTTGACCCAGAAGATGTCTCTCGATAGTCGTAGTTGGAAGTCGACCGAGGCCCACTGACGCTTGTGAAACTAGGACGAGATCTGGGGTCATAAATTGCAGTAGGTCTTTTATGCGCCTCTAAGCCATCCTCCCAAATCAAAGTCCGCGTCTTGCCGATTACGGCGAAGGCGGGATGAGAATGAACATGGCGCTTAAGCATTGCTTTCTCCTTAGAGGGTACATCGCTTGCTTAGGTCAATTATCCGCTTTATTAGAACCTTAGCAATACGAAATTTCACTTAGGGCTATCACTTATTCGAGATTTTGTGGCTCACATTAGGGAGTCAACGGGCGTAAATCGGAGGATACTGAAAGTGAGCAGTAGGAGATCAGATCCTCTGGAGCTTAGAAAATTCGAACTAGGAGAGAAAAATGAGCACGACCTCAGACACACATGTTGCACTTGTAGCCTTCGATGGTTCTCCATCATCAATTGCAGCACTTAATTGGGCGGCCAAGCATGCGGCGCTACTGGGACTTGAAATCGAAGTGGTCAACGTCTGGGAATATGCCGAGTCACCATTGGATATGGCTGGAGTCGGTTTTGGAACGAGCGCCTATGTGGGGGAGAGTGATCCCAAAATCTGGTCTGATCAAATTCTTAAATCTGGCGTTGGTCTGGTCTTTGGACCGGGAGCAGATCAGGTAAAGACCACATCCGTTGAAGGAAGCGTAGTTCGCACCCTGGTTGAACTATCAAAAGGGGCTGAATTGCTCGTGATGGGATCACGCGGACATGGAAAATTTGCAGATCTAATACTTGGCTCTGTCTCGGAGAGCTGCTCCGCAAAGTCAAAGTGTCCGGTGGTTATAGTTCACGCTTAAGATTGGACAATGACTACTCGAATCACTCATTTCATCAATGGCCAACTCTGGACTGGAGTAAGCGAACGTACCGCACCAGTATTTGATCCTGCGACGGGAGTTGCCTCAAAGCGCGTCGACTTCGCATCGAAGGAACTTGTGGGTGGTGCAGTAGACGTAGCGACAGGTGCCTTCAAAGAGTGGCGCGAAGTTTCGCTCACCAAGAGAATTGCGATTCTCTTCTCTTTCCGCGAACTTCTCAACGCACGCAAAGAAGAGCTAGCTGCAATCATCACATCAGAGCATGGCAAGGTATTGAGTGATGCACTAGGTGAAATAACTCGCGGTCAGGAAGTTGTGGAGTTTGCGTGCGGCTTAGGCCATCTGCTTAAAGGTGGATTTTCAGAACAGGTCTCCGGCGGAGTAGATGTGCACTCGGTCCGCCAACCACTGGGTGCCGTTGCGATCATTTCTCCCTTTAATTTTCCAGCGATGGTTCCAATGTGGTTCTTCCCAATCGCACTCGCCGCTGGCAATACCGTAATTTTGAAGCCAAGCGAGAAAGATCCATCTGCCGCCAACTTCATCGCAGGTCTACTTAAAGAGGCTGGATTACCCGACGGAGTATTTAATGTAGTTCATGGAGATAAAGAGGCTGTTGATGCCCTTCTTGAACATCCCGATATCAAGAGCATTTCATTTGTGGGATCTACTCCTATTGCACAATATATATACGAGACAGGAACAAAAAATAAGAAGCGCGTTCAAGCGCTCGGCGGAGCTAAGAACCACATGTTGGTGCTACCCGATGCCGATCTAGATCTTGCGGCAGATCAAGCGATCAATGCTGGTTTTGGTTCTGCGGGAGAGCGTTGCATGGCGATATCGGTCGTACTCGCGGTCGAGCCAATCGGCGATCAACTAGTCCAAAAGATCGCGGAACGGATGCCAAGTTTGCGCACGGGCGATGGTCGTAGAGGTTGCGACATGGGTCCTCTCGTTACTGGAGCTCACCGCGACAAAGTACAGAGTTATGTTGATGCAGGAGTAGCAGCTGGCGCCACGCTCGTTGTCGATGGACGCAATCCTGTTGTAGATGGCGAACCTGGCGGATTCTGGCTTGGACCAACACTCTTTGACCATGTAGGTACTGATATGACGATCTACACCGATGAGATTTTTGGACCGGTACTTTCTGTTGTTCGCGTTAAGTCCTATGAAGAGGGCGTTGCTCTTATCAATGCACATGAGTATGGAAATGGCACCGCAATTTTTACCAACGACGGAGGCGCCGCCCGTAGATTCCAGAATGAGATTGAAGTGGGCATGATCGGGATTAATGTTCCAATCCCCGTTCCCGTTGCGTACTACTCATTTGGTGGTTGGAAATCGTCACTCTTTGGCGATTCCCACGCCCATGGCACAGAGGGATTCCACTTCTTCACCCGAGGTAAGGTCATCACCAGCCGCTGGCTCGATCCAAGCCATGGCGGGATCAACCTCGGTTTTCCTACCCAGAATTAGGGCAGATCCGAAGGTCAGTTTCAGC
>DAIOGE010000041.1:3212-8441 GCA_036745375.1 Candidatus Nanopelagicaceae bacterium | reverse complement strand
ATCGAATTCCAATCGAGGGTGATTTACTCTAAAGTCTTTGCTATCAAGTAGTTAAGGCGAGCTTAGTTAGGGCGAAATTGAGAGACCCGAAAGATCGATTAGAGATAGGTCCAGTTGCATTTCTAGTTGCTGGGCTTATGTTTATGGAGTTTCTTGATTTTTCCATTCTCCCGACCGCTGCTCCCACAATTGCACGTTCATTTCATGTTCTCTCTGCACAGGTGGGAATCTGCGCGACTGCTTATATGGTCGCGATCGTTATTTTGATCCCCATATCTGCCTGGCTGGCAGATAAATATGGGGTAAGAATTGTGCTCTTCAGCAGCATTACTCTATTTAGTGCGGCCTCACTCTTATGCTCGTTAAGTACCAACTTAATTGAGTTAACAACCATGCGGATATTGCAAGGAATAGGCGCAGCCTCAATGGTTCCCGTGGGAAGACTTATCCTGATGCGGTCAGTTGATAAGAACGAGGTAATTCGTGTCATTTCCTACTCTGTATGGCCAGCTCTTGCGGCACCTGCAGTTGCTCCCGTCCTTGGGGGATTTCTCATTAGCCACGCCTCGTGGCATTGGATCTTTCTGGTAAATATTCCAATAGGTCTAGTTGCCTTATTGGTTGGTGCGAAGATCGTTCCGGCAATCCCAGGTGGAAAGGTAGATAGCCTTGATTGGCCGGGATTTTATGGTTGCGCCGTCAGTTTGGGAACGTTGGTCTTTGCCGCGGCGAATCTTGGGGCACCGCATATCAATCTGATCTCTACCCTGGCCCTTACCTTAACCGGCGTAGGAATTGGCATTCCAACGATTCTGCACTTACGCAAAGTAACCAACCCATTGATTGATGTATCTGTTTTGAAGATTCAGACCTTCCACTTAAATAGCACCAGTGGATTGTTATTTAGAGTGGCACAAAATACTGCCCCGTTTGTGTTGCCATTACTTTTTCAAGATAAATTCGGTTGGAGTGCGGAGAAGGCGGGTGAAACCCTCTTCTTCTATATGTTGGGCAATTTGGGATTCAAAGTTTTTACCACCCCACTCATGAAGAAGTTTTCCTTTAAACCCCTCATCCTCATATCGACTCTATTTAGCATCCCCTTAACTATTTCACTCGGTCTACTGCGCTCATCAATTCCATTTCTCTGGATTGCTATTCTTTTGACTGTAACGGGCGGTGTGCGCTCCATTGGCATGACCTTGTACAACACGATCACATTTGCCGATACTGATCTCGAGATAATGTCTCACGCCAATACTTTGGCAAATATGGTGCAGCAGCTCTCTACAGCCATTGCTGTTGCTACCGCGGTGATCGCTATAAATATTGGTCGCGCGCTAGCCGGATCCACACATCAATTTTCATTCGCCTTCGGATTTGCCGTTTGCGCCCTCTTGATCTCACTCCGATATGTCATTGCCCTTCCCCGCTCTGCCGGCGAATCACTGCGTAAATAGGCGTATTGTTAGAGCGTGGTGAGCCCAAGACTTCGCTTTGCAATATTGGTCGCCAAACTAGCCAGCGCCACATCCCGTCTCGTGGGTAATAAAGGTGAAACGCTGCCCGGTCGCATTTTGCTGGCAATTGAACCCGAGGCGATCTCGCTCTTGGCTCAAAATAAGGAAGTAATTTTGGTCTCTGGAACAAATGGCAAGACCTCAACAACTCGAGCGGTTGTTTCACTCATCTCTCAACTTGGTCCCGTCACGACGAGTGGCTCTGGATCTAATCTCGCCTGGGGAGCTGCGAACGCCTTGATGTCACCAGCGCCATATGCTGTTCTGGAGATCGATGAGCTCCATCTTCCTGGAATTATTGCTCAAACGGATCCGACCATCGTGTTGTTGCTTAACCTCACGCGCGATCAATTACATCGGATGCATGAAGTTAAAAGAGTTGCCGATAGATGGCATGTTGAGTGTACCGAGGCTAATGAGACGGTCTTTGTGGCAGATATTGATGATCCGTACATTAATTATGCTGTGGTAAATGCTGCGAACGTTGTCCGCGTTACCTTCGGAGGTCGAACTCATCCCGATGGTGCTGTATGCCCGCGCTGTGGCGCGTATTTAACCTGGTGGCGCGGAATTTACTCATGTACCTGTGGACTTACTAACAGAGAGTACGACCTTAAATTCAAGAAGGGTTCTGCGGCATACAGAAATGCTCTTCTCGCAAATGTTGTCGGTGAAATTGCCGGTGCCCAACCGGTTGAATTCAGTGAAAGCCAACTCGAACGTACAGCAACTAAACAATTTGGCGATACAACAGCGCAATTTAGATTGACCAAGAACCCCGCTTCATGGACCGAAGCCTTGCAAGGAGAACTTCAACCCGAAGTAATTCTCGTTCTCAATGCTCGCCAGGTGGATGGTATCGATACATCGTGGTTATGGGATGTCTCCTTCAAAACGCTTAAGGGCCACACCGTAATTGTCTGTGGAGAGAGAGCGCTCGATATGGCCTATCGCATTCATGTTGAGGGTATAGAAGCTACTGTTGTAGATACTTTTGATGAAGCGATTACCCAGGTCCAAGGTGAGGTCGTCACTGTACTTTCGGCATACACTGCATTTTTTGAGTTGGTGATGTAATGCTAGAAATCATAAGAATTCACAACGAACTTTTAGGTACTTATGGCGATCGTGGTAATGCCGATGTCCTTAAGTACCGTGCAGCTCTGCGGAAGATACCGGCGCGCGTTACCGATATTTCATATTTAGATCCAGTGCCAAAGAGTGGAGATATTTATCTTTTAGGTGGAGCGGAGGATGCTGCGCAAATTCTCTCTCTCACCGCATTGCGCAAAGGCTCAGTTCTATCTCGGGCTGCGAATAAGGGAGCGGTCGTGCTCGCAATCTGTGCAGGTTTCCAAATTCTAGGGAGTCGTTATGTAACCCGAGATGAGGAGATAGCGGGACTTGGATTGTTGGATGTAGAAACCACTCCAGGAGATCGCCGCTTGGTCGGAGATATCGCGGTCGCCTCAGAACTTTTTGATCAACCTCTCACCGGATTTGAAAATCACAGCAGCGTGACGACTCTTGGGGCAGATGCATTGCCCTTTGGAAAAGTTTTACAAGGCAAAGGAAATGGCGTTGCAGGTGTTGATGGAGCTATCGATAAAAATGTCTTCGGTACCTATTTACACGGTCCCGTACTCGCGCGTAACCCAGAATTTGCCGATTTACTCCTTGAAAGGGCGGTTGGTTCAACGCTTTCTTCGGTAAATGATGAGTTGGCTACGCGATATGCCATGTGGCGAAGAGAGCTGATTAAGTAGGTTACAATTGGGTGTTGCATCCGCAACACAACTCATAGAACCTCTGTTGTGATTCACACAAGTTCGTTTGCGAGTCTTACGTCAGTCCTCTGATAAGCACCACGAGACACGCATCTATGTCTCGATTGGTATAACTATGTCCACGTTCCGCAATTTAGGTGTTACCCCTGCGCTCTGCGAGGCTCTCGAAGCTCAAGGTATTACCGCTCCCTTTCCTATTCAGACCGCCACTCTGCCCGATGCCATAAAGGGACGCGATGTCCTTGGCCGTGGACAGACAGGCTCTGGTAAGACCCTAGCCTTTGGCCTGGCAATGTTGACGCGCCTTAATGGCCGTACCGCCAAGCCTCACAAGCCACTCGGCTTAATTTTGTCTCCAACCCGCGAATTAGCAGTGCAGATCAATGATGTGGTTGCTCCGCTAGCACGCAAGATCGGCCTCTCCTCTCAGGTTGTCGCTGGTGGCCTCTCCTATATCGGTCAGATCCAATCCCTCAAGCGTGGTGTTCCTGTAATCGTGGCAACTCCCGGTCGTTTGATGGACCTACTTGAGAAGAAGCACATCGATCTATCAGATGTAATGATCACCGTCCTCGATGAGGCAGATCAGATGGCAGATATGGGATTCCTACCTGTTGTTAAAGAGATTCTCTCGCTCACCCAAGAGGGTGGACAGCACCTCCTCTTCTCGGCGACCCTTGATCGCGATGTAGATTCACTCGTCAAGCGATTCCTCAAAGATCCAATTACACACTCGTTAGAGAATGAGAAGTCTCGCGCCGCCGATATGACTCACCACTTGTTATTGCTTGATCAACAACACAAAGATGAGATCTCATCTCAAATTGCAGCTCGTGATGGCCGCACAATCTTCTTCGTTCGCACAAAACATGGTGCTGACAAGCTCGCTGAAAAAATGTTGCGAAGCGGTGTTCCAGTCGGCGTACTCCACGGCGGAAAGTCTCAAGGTCAACGCACGCGCGTACTCAAGGCATTTAAAGATGGACGCGCATCTGCACTCGTTGCAACCGATGTAGCGGCGCGTGGAATTCACGTAGATGATGTCTCACTCGTGGTTCACGTTGATGCCCCTGCAGATCACAAAGATTACCTACACCGTGCCGGTCGTACTGCACGTGCTGGTGCAACGGGAACCGTAGTCACACTTGCTACACATAAGCAGAAGAAGGCAGTCTTTGGGATTACCAATCGTGCAGCGGTAAAACTCATTGAGAATCAGGTTCGTCCAGGCGATTCAAAGTTGCAGGAGATTACTGGCGCACAAGAGCCATCTGGAATTCCAATTGAGGTCGAAGCAGAGAAAACTTCTCGCAATGATCGCAAACCAGGAAGCCGTAGTCGTTCAAATGATCGCGGAAATAGGGATGGTAATTTCAAACCTCGTAAATCTGGTGGTGGACGTTTTGAGAGTGCACCTAAGACAGAGAGCGTCGAGTCTCGTGAAGAGCGTAGTTTCCAACCTGTTCGCGAAGAACGCCGAGCAACTCCGGAGCGTTCTTTCTCATCAGATCGTCGACCAAAGGCTGACCGCGCTGAGCGTTCAGATCGTCCCTATCGCTCTGCACCCAAGAAGTGGGAGGAGAAGGCTCGCGAATCACGTACTCGTGAAGAGGGCGCTACTCCAGCCGGAAACCGTGGGCGTGTAGAGAGTTCGGCACCTGGTCGACCAGCCAAGAAGGCTCCCCGGATGCCTCTTGAGAAGCGAATCGCTCTAGAAAAGGCAGAGTCGCGCGCTCGTTCAGGTAAGCCTGGCGCCCCTAAGAAGTTTGGAAAAGCGGGCGGTAAGCCTTTTAAAGCTGGAAAACCAAGTCAGGCTAAGCGAGGCTAATTACTCGATCAAAGTACTTTGAGATGGCGTCTTGATTGTGAGAAATCACCAAGACGCCTTTCTTATTGGATTTCAGTTCTTGAATAATTTCTAG
>DAIOGE010000041.1:0-3112 GCA_036745375.1 Candidatus Nanopelagicaceae bacterium | reverse complement strand
TGGCTTCCACGCGAAAAAGAGAGTGATGAAATGTTAATCATGCTGTATCCATGATGCGCGTCGTAGCCGTAGCAGAACAATCAAGGCTGGTGCTCCGAGCAGCGAGGTGAGAAGCCCAAGAGGTATCTCATTCGGCTCGAAGAGGGTACGCGCTAAAAGATCTGCCATGAGCAGCACGATTGCGCCTACCAGCGCACTGAGCGAGAGCATCTTTCGATGGGCTGGACCAACAAGCAGGCGGACGATATGAGGGACGAGTAAGCCGATAAAGGCGATAGACCCGACTGCGCTTACTGAAGCACCAATAAGGAAAGCGAGTCCAATAATTGCATACAGTCGTAAGCGTTTTGGGTTCACACCCATGTAATGCGATGAACTCTCTCCGAGCGAGTAAATATCTAATCTGCGTGAGACCAAGAAAGAGATGATGATTCCAACTTCGATGTATGGGGCGATCATTCCTACTGTTGAATTATTTAATAGCGTTAAAGATCCAAAATCCCAGAAAGTAATGGATTGAATCCCTGGCTTCGGTGACATCGAAATTAAGAGGCCAGCAATCGAAGTCAATATTGCAGATATCGCAATGCCTGTAAGCAGAAAACCGAAACCTTTATTTGGTGCCAACCATTGGACGAGAAGCGCTGTAAGGGCAGCTGCCAGAACGGCGCTACCGATATTTGCTCTCGTCCCATAGATAGAGGCACCTGAAGCAATCAGGGCGATCGTTCCTAGCGTTGCACCACTAGATAGTCCTATGAGGGTTGGCTCGGCGAGCGGGTTGCGGAAAATTCCCTGTGCAACCGCACCAGCTACTCCAAGGCCCGCGCCAATAATTACCGCTCCAAGCGCTCTAGGGAATCGCACCTGCCACACGGTTGTTGCATCGATGTTGTGTTTGCCTATCAGCGAGAGAACCGATTGGTGTAACTGAACGATTCCAATATCGAGTGAGAGCCAGAAGAGAAAGAGAAGAAGTGCTAATCCACTGCAATAGATCGTTACCTTCTTCATAATTTAGCCGCCGCTATTAAGAGTGGACGCAACTGCTTTGCCATTGGAATTGTGCGCGGCCCAAAGGAGAGCAAGAGAGAGTCATCCACCGTGACCACTCTTCGATGTTGTCCAGCTGGAGTCTCGGCAATTCCAGGAAGTTGAACTAGTCCGGATATTCCTCCAACGGAAGCCAGTCCTTTAGTCATGAGCAGCAGTACATCCGGCTGCAATTTGATCAGCTCTTCTGCGGTCAGCGCATTAAATGGATTCTTCAAGTTAGCCGCACCGACATCGGTGAATCCCTCGGCCTGAAGAATTGAATCTGCTCCAGAGCCAGGACCACCGATGAGATAAATTGAAGCTGTACCTCGAACATAAAGAAAGGCAACCTTGATTCCGGTCTTCGGCGCTTTGAGCGATGTCACTTGAGCCTCAAGCGCTCTTCCCGCTCTTGGTGTCCCCAGTACCTGCGCGATCGTGCTCTCCTTTGCAGTTATATCTGCCAATGTGAAAGCACTTGGAATCATTACTAATTTCACCTTTGCCGCTTTTAGAGTTGCTAGCGCTGTAGAAGGTGAGGTGTTTGAATCAATAAGGACTAGATCGGGGTGCTGCCCTAGGACCGCCTCTGCAGATACCTGCATCGCCGACTCATCGATTGGTATCGCCTTTAGCTCTGGCATTGTGGAGGCAACATCGCGCCCCACCAAAATAGATTTGTAACCTAAGGCGGCAACAATCTCCGCCGCTCCATTTGCCAAGGCAACTACTCGCTTGTATCGAGGAACCTCACCGCTATGAACGATGGGCAGTGAGATTTGCGTTGCACTTATATCTGACACCGCTGCGTACGCTGTAGGTGAAAAAGTGGTCAAAAGCAGGCAGGCTACGCCTAACGCAACCGCTCGTGACTTCATCCGCGTATTGTTACACCTCCTTTTCCGACATGGGTGATTCACCTGTCGGAGCGAAAATTACCCATTTCTTCTACATTATCGCCATGAAACTTAAGGTCGGTGCCGTTCTCGGTCTTCTATTCATGCTCGGTGTAACTCCTGCTTTTGCAGCAACAGGTCAACATGGAGAGGTTCTGACGGCGGTTCCAACATCTGGAATCAAGTCGGGTCAGATCATCACTGTGAGTGGCAAGAACTTTGATACCACCGTTGGAATCTATGTCGAGATGTGCCAAATAGTTCCAACTGGGACTCTTCCTGAGGTATGCGGGGGCGGAGTGAACATGACAGGGGCAAGTGCCGCCTCTTTCTGGATCTCCTCTAACCCCCCTAGCTACGGCAAGAATTTAGCTATTCCATTTAAAGCCGGGGGTACCTTCAAAGTTGGACTCAAAGTCCAGCCACTTATCGGAAAAGTCGATTGCCGCAAAGTGCAATGTGCCATCTATGTGCGAGCAGATCACACTCGAACCCAAGATCGCACCCACGATATAAAGATCCCAATTTCATTTGCCAAGTAAGCCCTTACAAATAAGAAAAGAGAAAAAATGAGAAAGAAGCTCATAGCAGCCGCCGCGGTCGCTCTCGTTGTGGTGGCAGCACCGCTCGCCAACGCTAAGGCGATCGTGACTGTGACCCCAAGTAAGAATTTGCCACAGAAGGGTGCCGTGGTCACATTTAAATTTGCCAAGATGCCAGCGAAGAATGGCCTCTATATCGAGGAGTGCATGGCCCCTGCAACTAAGGGTGCTACTCCAACTGTCTGCGATTCAGACCAGAAAGTTCAGGCCTGGGTTTCAACAGTAAAGGCAGATCTTGCTCAGGGTGCTACCTCGGCAAAGGGCAAAGTTACCTTTAAGCCGGTCCCTTACTTCACTAACGGAGATTGCGTCCACACGACCTGTGTCTTCTTCATTACCAACGATCACAACGCCGCTGGTGATAAGTCACAAGATCAAACGATTCCGTTTACCTTCTCAAATAAATAAGTAAAACTAAATACTTAATTAGTTCTTCGGCAGAGCTCGAAGTCCTGCAAGCGCAAATGCAACAGCGCTCTGGATTTCGAGCTCTGCCTCATTTCCAGCCTCGATACGGATCGAGGCGGCATCTGTGACACTCGATAGAAGTGCTGCAGCCATTCTTATATCTGCAACGCC
>DAIOGE010000040.1:0-8488 GCA_036745375.1 Candidatus Nanopelagicaceae bacterium | reverse complement strand
TATGTGTTTGTGAATCGCCTGAAGTGAGAGATCGCGCGCGGTCGCGAGATCGCTGTGAAGCCCCGAGATTCGATGGCATCCAAGAGATGTGCCCGGTGCTCGGTGGCATGGAGCACGGCCTCAGCTAGGAGAGTGGATCTGAGTACCAATATTTTCTTCTCACCATCTTCAAAGGTAAGCGGTTCGTCATCGGCCAGGGCTGCACTCAATATCAAGGCATCGCAACTTGCCAGAGTCATCGCTAGGTTGCTCACGTCTGCAATCACCCGAGGTTGAGGGATGTCGTTCCAACCAGCTATCCCCAGGCAATAGACGTACCAGTCTGCTCCGGAGACGATGTGCTGGAGAATCTGTCTGGCAGTCCAATCTGGATTGACGATATAGGCGTCGAGGGCCTCATCTGGAAGGGTTGCAAAGGCTGAGTAGATTCGTTGATTTGCCCAAGCCATGTGGCGAAGTGAGCGGTCCATTGATATCGGCATGAGGAATGCTCCCAAAGAGTTGAGCTTTCGGTCAATTAAAGTCATGCAGCAGCAGCCAACTACTTCCCGAGTAATTAGTCGCGCGAGAGGTAGATCAGCCCAGTCACAACTACGGCGACTCCAAGCCACGAGTATCCATTGAGGCTCTCTCCCAACACAACAGCGGCTAACAAAGTAGCGGTTGCGGGCTCTGCCAGGATCAGCGTGGAGGCTGTAGCAACCTTGATTTTGTTTAATCCATAACCATATGAGGTGTAAGCAATTGCTGTAGGGACAAGGCCGAGCCAGAGGGCCATCAGAAAACCAGATCTTGTGGTTAGGAAATGGCTCTTTTCAAAGAAGAAGCAGGGTAGAAGGAAGATCGCGCCAGCCCCAAAAATTTTGTACATGACTTCGGTAAAGGAGATTCCGGAGTTCAAGGCGCGCTTGCTGGCTACAGCAAAGAGAGAATATGACCCACCTGCGCCAAGGGCAAGAAGCACACCGGTCACGTTAAAGTGTGAGAATCCCTTGGCCCCCGTCAAAAACACGATTCCAAGAGTCGTGATGAGAGTTGCTGTTAACCAGCGGCGGGATGGCATTTCTTTGTTGATGAGAAAGCTGAGAATTCCACTCAAAGCTGGAGCGGAACCGATGGCAGTTAAAGTTCCCACTGCTACTCCGGTCGACTTCACTGCGGAGAAAAATGAGATTTGATAGAGGGCGACCGACGCGCCTCCCATGAGTAACTCGACATTTCCGATTCGAGCACTCTTGGTTTTGAGGCAGATATGGATGGCCCACAAGAAGATAGAACCTAAGAGCAAACGTGCCGCACCAACTATTAGCGGAGAGCTACCCGCAGGCCCTAAAGCTTGCGCGGTCCCGGTGGTGCCAAAACAGATCCCTGCGAAGATGAGAGCGCCGTAATTCTTGAGGCGTTCATTCATTGCAAAATTCTAGCCGAGCAGTCCCATCTGCTGAGCAGCCTTCGTGAGTTCAGCTCGAGCATCTGGATGAGCGGCAAACTCAATGATGTTCTCTGCCTGCTCTCTTTCCGACATACCAAAACAGCGCGCAATCCCATTCTCGGTCACAACGTGGGAATGTTGGAAGCTCGTTACTGCTCCATCGATGAGAGGGATGATCGTTGAGGTATTGGATTTGGCATGCCAAGAAGGCAGCGCCATAAATGATTGACCTCCCGTTGAGTGCAGAGCGCCGGTAATGAAATCTGTTGAACCGCCGAAGCCAGAGTAGATAGTGCCTCGGACTCGTGATGCGTTTGCTTGATCATATAAATCCACTTGCAGGGCGGCATTGATAGAGGTCATGCGCGCTTGCTTGCCGATCTGCGAAGGATCATTGGTCTTCTCAGTTCTAAACATGCGAATTCTGCGGTTGAGATGGAGCCATTCATAGAGTCGCTTGGAGCCGAAAACGAATGAGGCGGTAATTGGAACGCCTTCATCGAGAGCGCTGGCCTCTTCCATATTGAGCACTCCATCGCTGAATGTTTCGGTCCAGATTCGCATGCCATTTCTAGCTTTTAGAAGTTCCAGAGTTGCATCGGGAACCGCCCCAATTCCAAGTTGTAGCGTGGAATTATCTTTAATCATTGGAGCAATGCGCTCGCCAATGGCACGGCCGATGGGAGTCAATGGTCCCGAGACATGTTCGGTGAGAGCCTCATCCGACTCGATCAAGAAATCAATTTCATGTTCGTAAATTTGGGCATCCCCGTATGTATACGGCATGTGTGAATTGGCTTGTGCAATAACGAGGCCACCGTTGGCTCTCACTGATTCGATTGCAGCGGGGAGGATATTGACCTCAGTACCAAGTGAGACCGTGTCGAAGCGGGGGAGTGAGGTATGGATTAGAACGATATCTGGCTTGAGGTGACTTTTTATAAGTACGGGAAGTAAAGAGAGTCGGCTGGGAATATACGTAAGTTGTTTTGAATTTCTCATTCCCGGACCGATAAAGGCAGATTCGTAAGCGACTCCCTCGCGATGCGGAATGCCGACTTGTGCATTCAACATGTGGAGACGGTATTTAGGAACTTCAGCGTCGAAGGCGCTCATCAGAGCCTTTGGCATAGCAAAATTACCGGAGACCACGACACGTGGATTTTCGGGTAGATCTTTAAGGACGGTTTTGAGCTGTTCGAAGCTAATTCTGCGCATGTAGTAATCGTAAAGCGCAGGGGTAGTTCTCTCTTGCAAGAAATGGATTCCAGTAGATGAATAGTGTGGTGCCAGCCCTCAAATTCTGAGCAAAGCTGGAGTTCTTGTTACTCTCCTCACATGAAACCGATCGTTGTTGAATTTATCTTTCTGGGCGTGATGGTCGGAGCGGCGACTGCTCTTATCCGACTGTGGAAGTAGATCGTAGAATTAATCCATGATCATTGATGTGTGGGCGGATGTGGTGTGTCCTTGGTGCTTTATCGGAAAGAGGCGGCTTGAGAAGGCTCTCGCCTCCTTTGAACACCGTGACCATGTGACAATCAGGCATCGTGCTTTTCAGCTTCAACCGGATATTAAAGAGACAGTCCGAACCAAAGATTATTTAGCAGATAAGTATCTGGCTTCACCAGATCAGGTCACGGCGATGCAAGCAAATGTTTGCGCTGTCGCTGATAGTGAAGGACTTTGCTATAACTTGGATGAGACTCTCTCCGGAAATACCTTCGATGCGCATCGACTTTTATTGTGGGCGGCAACCATCGGAAAACAAGAGGAGTTGCTAGAGACTCTCTTCTCAAACTATTTTGAAAAATCAAAGGGGGTATTCACGCACACCGATCTCGTCGCCGCGGCAATCTCAGTAGGAATAGATGCAGATAAGGCTGATGACCTTTTAACCTCAGATTTATTTGCAGATGAAGTAATTTCCGATCGAAATTTGGCAGCGCAGTTAAGTGCAACTGGCGTACCTTTTTTCGTATTTGATATGAAGTTTGGTATTTCAGGAGCACAGCCTCTCGAAGCATTTACTCAGACACTCCAAAGTGCTTGGGAGCAAGAGGTAGCAGCCACCCAGCAATAGAGATACTCTTTTGGCATGACAAAGGAGTCACCACTTACTACTGCGCTGTCGCAATTACGAGGCGCAATCGATCAACTAGGCCTTTCGGAGAATGATTGGCAGACGCTCTCTACACCCCGGCGAGTATTACAAGTAGCCGTACCACTGCGCAGAGACAATGGCGAAGTCGAAATGTATAACGGCTATCGCGTTCAATATTCAACTACTCGAGGCCCATCAAAAGGTGGAGTGCGTTATCACCCTGATATTGATCTAGATGAGACCGTGGCTCTCGCCATGCTGATGACGTGGAAGTGTGCACTAACAAATCTGCCGTACGGGGGAGCGAAGGGTGGAATCGCTGTAGACCCAGGAACTCTTTCACTTAGAGAAAATGAGCGACTCACTCGGCGTTACACCTCAGAGATATTGCCGATCATCGGCCCTGAGCGCGACATTCCTGCTCCCGATGTTGGAACAGATGAACGCAATATGGCCTGGATGATGGATACCTACTCGGTTAATGCAGGTTTCTCTGTCCCGGGAGTGGTTACCGGAAAACCAATCGTGCTTGGTGGTTCCCTTGGTAGAACTTCGGCAACAGGTGATGGAGTAGCTATTGCTACTCGCGAAGCGCTGCGAGTTCGTGGAATGGATATCACGGGTGCAACCGTCGCTATTCAAGGTTTTGGAAAAGTTGGATATTGGGCCGCCCGAGCCGTTGAAGAGATGGGTATGAAAGTTGTTGCAGTCAGCGACGTCAATGGCGGGGTAACTGGATTCGACTCCGTCACAGCGCTCTGGGAGTATTTCTTGGCAAATAAGAGTTTGAATATGCCCGGGACTGATCGATTGACCAATGAAGAATTGCTCCACTTGAATGTCGATGTGCTGATACCTGCTGCGCTCGCCGATGCGATCACCGAGTCAACTGCGAATGGGGTAAAGGCCAAGATCGTTGTCGAGGGTGCAAATGGACCTACCACTCCTGGCGGTGACTCAATCTTGCGGGACAAGGGGATACTTGTTGTTCCCGATATCTTGGCCAACTCCGGCGGTGTCATCGTCTCGTACTTCGAGTGGGTCCAGGATAAGCAGAACTATTTCTGGAGCGCCGACGAAGTTAAGACCAACCTTTCGGCGATCATGATGAAGGCATTTAATGAGGTCGAAGTAACCGCCCTCAAGCACGGTGCAACATGGAGGCAGGCGGCACTCATGCTGGGTGTTGGTAGGGTTGCCGAAGCCCACAAGTTACGTGGACTGTATCCATGATGGGTTGGATATCTCTGCCTGCAATTGGGTTTGGGGATGTTCCAGCCCTGCCTACTTCCCGATAAGTTTCTCCTATGAGCGACCTATATAGCGATCCACTCGGAACTGCGGTACTGGCGGCGGCGGAATTAGCCCGACTGACTGGCAAGGAGAGTCACGATGTAGCTCTGGTTATGGGTTCTGGCTGGGTCTCTGCCGCTGATGCCCTAGGCACTCCGACCCATGAGTTTGAGGCCACCGATCTCCCAGGTTTTCCTGCTCCCACTGTTGTAGGTCATGGCGGGAAGATACGTTCCTATGATCTGCAAGGAGCAAAGGGAACCATCCGAGCGCTCGTCTTTCTGGGTCGCACCCACCTCTACGAGGGCAAGGGAGTTGAACCCGTAGTTCACGGGGTACGCACTGCAGTCAAAGCCGGTTGCAAGGTTGTCGTTCTCACAAATGCTTGTGGCGGCATCAATCGAGAGTATTCGGTCGGTCAACCCGTCCTCATCAAGGACCACATTTCATTGACCGCAGTTAGCCCGCTCATCGGAGCTGATTTCGTCGACTTAACTGATTTATATAGCAAGAGAATTCGTGCCGTCTTGCGTGAAGAAGATCCAACACTTGCTGAAGGCGTCTACGCGCATTGGCGCGGTCCTTCTTATGAGACTCCAGCAGAGATCAACATGATCCGCGTTATTGGAGGGGATCTGGTTGGAATGTCTACTGTTCCCGAAGCTATCGCCGCTCATGCGCTAGGAGCTGAGGTCGTTGCAATCTCACTAGTTTCAAATGCTGCCGCTGGAATTACCGGTGAAAAATTAAGTCATGAAGAAGTGATGGCAGCGGGTAAAGCTGCTGCAGGAAAAATGGGTGAACTCTTGAGCAAGGTACTTCACAAAATATGATTACCGCAGAACTATGCGCTGAAGTTGAAGAGTGGATTGCGCTAGATCCAGATCCCAAGACCGCTGCACAACTGCAGGCATGGCTTGATTCCGGAGATGAAGCGCAACTTCATGCCGCCTTCTCTGGCTTTCTACAATTTGGAACTGCAGGTCTAAGAGGACCCCTTGGTCCAGGACCTTCACGGATGAACCGAGCCGTGGTTTCACGAGCAGCAGCCGGAATTGCTGCCTATATGAAAGAGCGTGGACTCTCATCGGTTGTAATCGGTCGCGATGCTAGATATGGCTCTGAGGATTTCACCTTTGAGAGCGCTGCAATCTTTAGTGCAGCTGGTATGAAAGTCTTTGTACTTCCTCGACCCCTTCCAACACCTGTCCTTGCATATGCGGTCCGTGATCTCAAAGTTGATTGCGGAATTATGGTTACGGCTAGCCATAACCCACCACAAGACAATGGTTATAAGGTCTATCTTGGGGGAGTGGTTGATGGAATCAATTACAACGCCTCACAGATCGTCTCACCTGCAGATGAACAAATATCAGCGCACATCGCTCGTATGAATCATGAGTTGGTTCGTGGAACTGAGTGGACCGTTCTTAATGATGACGTCCTAGATCGCTATGTAGCGAGAACTGCTCTTGTCGCTCCTTCAGTCTATGAAGTCAAGGCCGTCTACACAGCGATGCACGGCGTTGGTACCGAAACGGTAGAAAAAGTCTTTGCCAAAGCTGGTTATGCAGATCCAATTTTGGTGAAGGCGCAGACCGACCCCGATCCCGACTTTCCAACTGTCGCCTTTCCAAATCCTGAAGAGCCTGGAGCTATCGATCTCTCCCTTGAGGTAGCACGTCAAGCAGTGGGCGATGTAGTTATCGCCAATGACCCAGATGCCGATCGCTGTGCCGCTGCAATAAATGATGGTGGCACCTGGCGCATGCTGACAGGCGATGAGCTTGGCTCCCTCTTTGGGGAGTATTTAGCAAGTTCGGCTCCAGAGAAGTACCGTGACAAATCATTTGCCAATTCAATTGTTTCCTCTTCCATATTAAGCAAGATTGCAAAGCACCATGGAATTGAGTTCCACGAGACACTCACTGGATTTAAGTGGTTGGCAAAGATTGAAAACTTGGGATTTGGATATGAAGAAGCGATCGGTTATTCGGTTGACCCTCAGACGGTCAACGATAAAGATGGCGTCTCCGCGGCGATTGCACTCGCACGCATCGCGGGAGAATTGAAAGCTAGTGGATCTAGCATTTCTGAGTATCTGAAGAAGATCAACGCTAAGTACGGATTCCATAAGACGGTTCAGATCTCAATTCGAGTTCAGGACCTATCTAATATTGGCCGAGTCCTTAATTCTCTGCGTGCTACTCAGCCGGTTGATATTGCGGGTCTTAAAGTGTTGCGATTTGATGATCTTATGCGCCCAGATGGAGCGCTTCCTCCTACAGATGGATTGCGCTTTTACTTAGAGAGTTATGTTCGAGTCATCATCAGACCAAGTGGCACCGAGCCGAAGGTGAAGTGTTACATTGAAGTTGTGCGGCCGACAGATTCGGATTCAGATAAAGCTGCAGCGACTGCGATTGTGGATCAATTGACTCCCGTTCTTAAAGGCTACTTTGCATGATCGTAGATTCATCAGAGAGTTCTTTAAAGGCATTTCTCAAAACCCTTCCTGCGGTCGACGAGGTTGGTGTGACATCGCGAGCCGCAATGCTAGCCACTCGAAGCATTAAGACGAGCAGTAAAGCGTGGGCGATTGATACCGCCATATCGATGGTTGACTTAACGACTTTGGAGGGAGCAGATACTCCAGGAAAAGTCCGAGCGATTTGCGCCAAGGCGGTCCGCCCCGATGCAACTGATTTAACCGTTCCATCTGTCGGGGCAGTCTGCGTGTACAACGATATGGTTGCAACAGCACGTGCTGCGCTGGACTCGATCGGGGGAGAGGCTATTCCAGTAGCTGCTGTTGCCACCGCATTTCCATCTGGTCGAGCCTCGTTTGCAGTCAAGGCTCAAGACACGATGGATGCAATAAATGCTGGTGCAGCAGAGATCGATATGGTGATCGATCGAGGAGCTTTCCTATCTGGACGATATGGTGAGGTATTTGAAGAGATCCTCAAGATTAAAGAGATCTGCGGTGACAAGGCTCACCTCAAGGTGATTCTTGAAACTGGTGAGTTAGTAACGCTCGACAATGTGCGTAAAGCCTCGTATTTGGCAATGTTGGCTGGAGCAGATTTCATCAAGACCAGCACAGGCAAGGTGACACCCGCTGCCACCGCACCGGTGGTGCTCGTAATGTTGGAGGCGGTTCGGGATTACTACAACGCCACCAAGGTCCGTATTGGAGTCAAACCCGCCGGCGGAATTCGAAATACCAAAGACGCAATTAAGCAATTGGTGCTTGTAAATGAAGTCGCGGGATCTGAGTGGCTTGATCCGGCACTATTTCGCATCGGCGCAAGCGCTCTGCTAAACGATTTACTTCTTCAAAGAATGAAACTTCGGGATGGCTACTATGCCAGTCCCTCGTATGTGACCCTGGACTGAGAGTGAAAAAATGAGCTTATTCGAATATGCCCCAGCCTTGGAGTCGACTGCCATCGTAAATATTGCCGACAAATACAACCTCTTTATCAATGGAAAGTTTGTGGCTCCAAAATCGCGCAAATATTTCCCAACAATCAATCCCGCTACAGGCAAGCAACTATCCATGATTGCTGAAGCAGGTGCTGCAGATGTGGATCTGGCAGTAACCGCGGCTCGAAATGCATACGTCAAGGTGTGGAGCAAGATGCCTGCCGCCGAAC
>DAIOGE010000039.1:6026-8767 GCA_036745375.1 Candidatus Nanopelagicaceae bacterium | reverse complement strand
CACCCGAGTTAACCAGGTCAACCTCAAAGCCAGATCCCGTGAGAACGATCCCCAGCATCTCCGCTAAATCTTGGTCGTCATCGACGACCATGATTAGAGTCATTAGCTACCGTGCTCCCAAGAGTTGAGGTAGTGCTCTTGAGCCGGAGTAAGAGTGTCGATAGTGACACCCATACTTGCCAACTTGAGTCGAGCAACTTCCTTATCGATTTCGGTAGGAACTTCATGTAATCCAGCACCAAGTGAGGCGGCGCTCTTGAGCAGCCACTCTGCAGTCAGAGCTTGATCTGAGAAAGACATATCCATCACCGATGCTGGGTGACCTTCTGCGGCACCGAGATTCACCAGTCGACCTTCGGCAATCAAGAGAAGGCGACGACCATCAGCAAGCACATACTCATCGGTCTGGTGGCGGATGCGACGATTCTTCTTGGCGTTCTTCTCGAGCCACGCCACATCAATCTCAATATCAAAGTGACCTGAGTTAGCGAAGATTGCGCCATCTTTCATAACGGCGAAATGCTCCTCGCGGAGCACATCACGGTTACCAGTAACTGTAATGAAGAAATCACCGATCTTGGCGGCTTCGAGGGAATTCATAACACGATAGCCCTGCATCAAAGCATCGAGAGCCTTTGTTGGGTCGATCTCAGTTACGACAACATTTGCTCCCATTCCGCGAGCGCGCTCTGCCACGCCCTTTCCGCAGTAACCAAATCCGCAAACTACGACGGTTGATCCAGCGACCAAACCATTGGTTGCACGGAAGATTGCATCCATGGTGGATTGTCCAGTACCAAAACGGTTGTCAAACATATGCTTGGTATCAGTGTCGTTGACGGCGATCATTGGAAATTTGAGCGCACCATCTTTTGTCATCTGGCTCAAGCGAATTACGCCGGTCGTGGTCTCTTCGCAACCTCCCATAATTCCATCCAGGAGTTCGGTTCGAGAGGTGTGCAAGGTGTTGACGAGATCGCAGCCATCATCGAAAACTAGATTTGGCTTGATATCAAGGGCGGCGTTGAGATCGCGGTAGTACCCATCGCGATCTACTCCGTTGTGAGCAAATACATTGATGCCGTACTCGTAGACCAGCGCTGCAGCGGTGTCATCTTGAGTCGAGAGTGGGTTAGACGCGCAGAGCGCTAACTCGGCGCCACCAGCTTTAAGGGCGCGCATAAGGTTTGCCGTCTCTGTGGTCACATGCATACACGCTGCAATCCGAATTCCAGTAAATGGTTGTTCCTTGGCGAAGCGCTCTTTGATCTGCGCGAGCACGGGCATATTGCGCTCAGCCCACTCGATCCGCTTCTTCCCTTCTGCTGCTAGAGCGGGATTTGCAATATCGTGGCCAACAGATGTTTCAACTGACACAAGAACTCCTTCGAGACTTCAGATACAAGTCATATACATGTCTAATAGTGGTATTACGGGCGACCGCAAGGCTCAAGGTTACCCGATTAGCGCCAAGACCTGGCTCTGAACCTGCTTCAACTGTTCTGGGGAGTGAGCTTCAACATTGAGGCGAAGCAGAGGTTCGGTATTGGAGGCGCGAACGTTGAACCACCAGTCTGGTCCAGTCACGGTGATGCCATCGAGTTCATCGATGGCATAGTCCATCTCAAAGGAGGCCTTTATAAAGGCAATGCTCTCGCTGGGGTTATCCACTCTGGTATTGATCTCGCCGCTGGAGAAATACCGATTGAGCGGGGCTATCAGCTCCGAGAGAGGTTTGTCGGAGTGAGAGAGCTCTGCAATCGCGAACAGGGCAGCCAGGGCTCCAGAATCAGCTCTCCAGAACTCACTAAAGTAAAAGTGACCGGAATGCTCTCCCCCAAAGACCGCTCCACTTTCAGCCATCATCTTCTTGATATATGAATGCCCAACTCTTGAGCGCAACGGCTTGCCCCCATTTTCCAGCACTATCTCGGGAACTGCCTGTGAAGAGATGAGGTTATAAATAATGGTTGAACCAGGCTTGCGCTTAAGTTCACGAATGGCGATCAATGAGGTTAGCGCAGAAGGGTTCACCAACTCTCCGCGCTCATCCACAAGAAAGCAGCGATCGGCATCGCCATCGAAGGCCAGACCTATATCAGCTTTCTCACGCTTAACGCGCTTCACCAGATCAACTAAGTTTTTGGGTTCAATTGGATTTGCTTCGTGGTTTGGAAAATTTCCATCAAGTTCAAAGTAGAGCGGGACTAACTCCACATTAAGTCGACTCATGAGAGCGGGAGCTGTAAAGCCTGCCATTCCATTTCCAGCATCCACCACAATTTTCAAACGGCGACCGCTGCTGAATTCATCGCTGCTAAAAAGTCCGAGTAGAAAATCAACATAGTCATTGAGAAGTTCTCGCTGCGTTGTTACTCCGATAGGACCGAGCTTCATCGGAATCTCACTGCCCATCAGATCTTTGATGCGAAGCAATCCAGATTCAGAGCCAATCGGACGCGCACCAGATTTGGCCAACTTTATTCCGTTATAAGACGCCGGATTATGACTTGCTGTAAACATCGCACCGGGAAGATTGAGTGATCCCGAAGCGAAATAGAGCATATCCGTAGAGGCGAGTCCGATGCGGATTGCATCTAACCCTTGAGAATTTAATCCATCTGCGAAGGCAGTCGCTAAATCGTCCGATGAGGGACGCATATCCTCACCGATTACTACTGTTGCGGGCTCTCGTTCTTCAATGAGGAAACGGGCAAATGCCGTACCTAATACAAAGGTGA
>DAIOGE010000039.1:4232-5926 GCA_036745375.1 Candidatus Nanopelagicaceae bacterium | reverse complement strand
GGCTCTCGTTCTTCAATGAGGAAACGGGCAAATGCCGTACCTAATACAAAGGTGAACTCTGGAGTTATTTGTTCCTCGACGAGGCCTCGAATGTCATAGGCCTTGATCACCTGATCTAACTCTTCCCGACTGAACATGTCATAAATCTACTTGAGAATTGGTGCAATGAATTAACCGCAGGGAGAGAAAGTTAGTTCTGGGTTGAAGGGATTGCTCTCAAGTGTCCACGACGCCCGATCTCAGGTTGAGTGGGTTGAGCAGGAATTGGCGTGCTCTGGGCGTTGCCTACCTCGCGGACCGCATTAGCGATAGCCATCAAGTCATCCTCGCTTGGGCCAGCCTGATCAGATTCAGGTTCTAGCCGTACGACGCTCCACCCATTAGGGACGGTTAACTTTTGACTGTGCGACTGGCAGAGATCATAGGAGTGGGGCTCAGCATAGGTAGCGAGCGGGCCAAGGACGGCGGTTGATTCTGCATACACATAAGTCAAAGTCTTCACCGCGGGTAGCTGGCAACTGGCGCGCGAACAGATTCGACTGGAACGGTGTTGTGTTCGCATAATTGAGAGATTAGTGCCTTCCGCTCTCGAAGTGGTGGATTTGGCTCTGATTCAGAGTTTATCGGCGCGCCAAGGTTCGTACATCGGCTACCGGCAATTGGGCTCTCGAGACGAGCTGATTTGCAATCAGGGGTAGATAACTCAAAGCACCTGCCGAGTTTGAGATAAGCGCCCCGCCATAAACCGGCTTCTTAGAAAGTACGGTAAAGGAAACGGTATTTATTGCACCCTGCGGATGCCATGAGGCCTGCGTATCTCCAGAGATGATCTGAGATTGCACCCTACCTTTCTGATCTCGCCAATCGGCCTTCACGACTGGTGACTGCCCAATGAAGAGAAATTGAGACGACGCTCCACCGAGATTAATTTTGAAATTAGACATCTGCGGAATCTGGGTGCCCCAGGCAAAATCGCTTCCACCTGATGTAGTGCGCGTTAGGGTCGAGGCAAAAATTGGTTGGTCTGAATCGACTTCGATTCCATAAGGAGTTGAAAGAGAAATTTTTGGGAGCGGTACGTCGACCACCCGCTGATGTGCAATCGAGAGGGAATCAAATCCAACTGGAGTGAGGGTTCCGCCGTCCGAGTAAATTGTTAAGTGAACAGTGGCGTTGACATTTCCTGGAACTAAAAATCTCATGATCGAAGAGGACTTGCTGGCATTTCCATAAAGAGCCGCGATATAACTTTTAGTAGCAGGGGCTGCCACACCCGCAACAAAACTGGAACCTAAATCGTGCAATCCATTTTTACGATGATCTAGGACGAACGAGGTCACGCGCCCGGACTGCGTCACAACATGGAGAGCTATCGACTCCTCACCTGGCACGATCGAGGCAAGCGGAAAATTTCGAGCCGAATTCGCTTTGATGGTGAGCGAGATAGGAGCTAAAGCAACTTTGGAGCTATACGGAAAGAGTTGAACAACGGAGTCACTCAATCCACTGTTTATTATTTGCAGAACCCCTTGACTGGTTACTCCGGCTGAGCCACCGATAAACCACTGATCTGCTCCTCCCACATCACAGACCGTCTCTGCAGTACTCGTTCCCGAGATAGTCTCTAAAGCAATCTCTGCGCCAGAATTTCCGCTTACAAATGTAGGAGCACTCGATCCAGCCAGAACCGTGGC
>DAIOGE010000039.1:0-4132 GCA_036745375.1 Candidatus Nanopelagicaceae bacterium | reverse complement strand
CCTCATACCAACTCCTCCAAAGGAACTTGGCGTTTACGGCGACCAGATGGCAAGGCCATAACAACCGCTACCAGCAAGGTCATCAACTCTAGGGAGATCAAGCCACGATGTGCAGTTCCATCGAAGAGCAGGGAGACCTTTCCAGAAGTTGGGATAGTAAAAATAGGCAGACCATTATCAGCATGTTGGAGCGGAACGCTCGCGCCATTAATCAATAACCGCCAGCTTCGGTCATATTTCTCGGCAAGCGAGATGACTCCGGGACTCTTCACAACTCCTAGCGCGCCAACATCACCTGCTGGGATCAAGGTATTGCGTCCCTTGCTATCTGTTAACACAACGCGTGGCGAAGAACCGACGATATGCCAGACAATTCCGATATCGGTTGCCGACATTCGGGTGAAGCCGCCAACTCCATCAATGAGGCGCGCGATCTCTGGTGATGCCGGAGATTTTAAGTAGAGGTACTGAATTCCATAACTTCCCATGACCTTGGCTGAGCTGACTCCTGAGCCAGAGACCAGTTGAGTTACTGCATCAACAATTTGTGGTGGGGTCGCGGTTGCGACATCTGCATCACCAATCGTGAGCGGATTTCCACGCGAGATAAAGAATACGGTCTGCGATGGAGTGGATGAGAGAACCAGAGTCTTTGGCTTAGCGGGACTCTGCGCAAGTGAGGAGACGAATGCTGGAATTACATCGCTCTGATCCGACTGCACGAGGGATGTAGTTTGACCAACAAGTACCCAACCCGCGAAGAGCACTGTGGAGAGGATTGAGAGAACCGTTGCACCAGCTATCGCTAAGTGTGAAAGCCCCAAGTGACGTACTCTCAAATTTGGAACAACCTTTTCGATGACCACCATCATCGGTGGGATCAAAATTATTGAAATGACTAGGAAGGCAGCTCCAACATAAATGGGCTCGGTAGCTCCATGCCCTGGTATGTGCACCGCATTGAGCAAGATCGCAGAAGCAAGAATGATCGCCGAGACAAGCGAAGCTCTGCGCATAGATCTAATAAAAAAGCTGAAGAGAACGATGAGTGCCGTAGGTGCGATTACCCACCACGGTGGTGCACCTTTACCGCCAGGGTTAGAGAGCAAGGTGACGATAGTCCCACCATTTGCCAGTGGAATTCCTGGAGCAACTAAGAATTGAGTTGGATGAATAAGAGCGCCGAGTGACCAGGGCAGGGTCAGAAGATATGCCGTCAGAATCACTGTAAATCGACGCACCACTGGCTTTGAGGCTTCACTTTCAACAACATCTATCCAGCCGCGCGATCGATCTGCAGTTCGATAGAGCTTGACGATCCCAACGAGGAACAGATAAATCTGAATCAGGAGCCAACTCGCGAGCAAGAGCGGTGAGAAAGAGGCGACGAGAGCGATGAGAAGAGTCTGTGAAAATATCCGACGCCAACTCATATCCACCAGGTTTGTCATCACTGGCTTGATAGTGATGAAAATCGGTGCAAAGAGATAGAGCACAAGTATGTCAATCCGCCCCTGATTAAGAGAGCTCCATAGCAATGGGGTAAGTATGTAGACGGTGCCACCAAAGGTAGAAGTCGCCTGTGACGCTCCCTTTCTGCGGAGAGCATTTACAAAAATAATAAAAGCGATAGGAGGTGTTAATAAGAAGAGAGCGGTGATAAAGAGGGACAAGTGGCCAAAGGAGATGAGGCCAACAACTCCCAGAACCGCCAACCAAGGCGGCGCCGCCACTGCAGAACCCATGCCGACTAAATGCCAAGCCTGCGCATAATTTCGAAGTAAGTCGCTACCGCTCGTTGGAATGAAACCAAGCGCTCCTCCAGAGAGCGATCCAAAGCGAGCCCTGGCGGAGATAAATGAGAGAACAGTTATTGCAATGAGCGCCAAAGAATCTGGACGCCTTAATACGCCGCGCATTATTGAACTCTTTGATGAAAGCAGAATATCTGGCTCATCAAACTCTTCAGTCATCACTCCAAGATCTGAGTAACGAGGAGAGTCATCGATCTCTTCTATATCGACCTTGCCTCTCAGTTTCTGAGAGATGGTGCTGGTGACGCGATCCACGCCGGCTCTGATCTGGCTACCTCGGGGTGGGATGTATGGCTCTACGACAGATGGAGATAAGAGACGTTTGCGCCGCCTGGCTCTTCTCGCCTTAATTAAGTCAGCTGGGTGAATAAGTAAGAGTCCAACAGCGGCAATCTCATCGCCGGCATACCCAGGCAACTTAGCCAGGAGGTCGAAGACCACTCGCAAGAGGCTTGTACCTAACAACTGCAGCACCAGCCATGGCAGTGTCCACCATGAGGAATTGGCCAACATTACATATGCAGCATTTCTTCTATCCAGCATCAATGGGCGATGTAAAAAAGCCTCAGATACATCAACTTTTCGTCGCTCACTGGCTGAAGCTTGTGCATGGAAAGCGCTGGCTTGACCTACGCAGATCGCGCTAAATCCAGCTACGCGAGCGCGCCACCCTAAATCGACATCATCACGGAAGAGCGCCAGGTTTGGATCTAGACCGCCCAACTCTTCAAATGCGGCGCGACGAACTAACATGCCGGCGGTACTTACAGAGAGAACCTCTTTGATCTCAGCATGCTGACCTTGATCTTGCTCGCGTCGTTCGAGGCCAGTCCATCGCGCACCATTGGGAGCAATCGAGATGCCCGCTTCAAGTAGGTGATCTCGGTCGTACCAGCCCAATAATTTAGGTCCTGCGATAACAACCTGTGGCCTCTCGGCAATTGCCGATAACAAATAGTGCAGCGCATCTTTTGCGGGCGCACAGTCATCATGAATCAACCACAAACATTCATTAGCTTCATCAATTGGATCGAGCAATTTTGGACTCTGCTCAAGTGCGATCTCGATTGCATCACCGTAACCAATATCGCGATCAGCGGAGATGTAGGTAATACCTGCAGCGCGCAATAGTTTGGGCGAGCTATCAACCGAGCCTGTATCAACCGCAATGATTCGATCAATGGGCCGGGTTTGTGAGGAGAGCGCGGCAATAACTTCCGGTAACCATGAAGCTCCATCGTGGGTGACGATGATTGCTGTAACAAAAAAGCGTGAGAGATCGATTTCCGAATCGTTATGAGTTGAAGATAACTGCGCTGCCATTACTCGGCACCTGTGTTGAAAGGAATATGCGCGTTACGCTGAACGGCGCTTGAGGCGACGGCGCTCGCGTTCGGAGAGGCCACCCCAAATACCGAAGCGCTCATCATGACCTAGAGCGTATTCCAAGCACTCTGAGCGAACATCACAGGAGAGACAGACTCGCTTGGCTTCACGGGTTGAGCCGCCCTTCTCAGGAAAGAAGGCTTCGGGATCTGTCTGGGCGCACAGAGCGCGCTCCTGCCAGGAGAGATCAGGGTTTCCTGAGTTTGTGTTGCCGATGTTTGTAAGGCCACCCATTACAAATTCTCCGTAAGCTGCGATCTGGCGATCTGACATACATACTCCTCAAACTATCTGGCGCAGTGTGCGACACACGGTGTGTCTCGCTGTAACTACGGCTTGGGTGAATTACACGCGTGTAATCCCCGCGAGTCAAGTCCGCTGCGACTATTTCTTTTCGGAATATCCAAAAAATTGGCCGGTTGCTATAAATCCGCCCGGAATTGAGGTATCTGGGGCTACAAATGAGTCAATGAGAGCCGAATTCGCTCCTACCGAGGCCCCTGCAGAGATAAAGCTGGCGCTGACCCGCGCCCTTTCGCCAATGTCACTACTGGGGCCAACGACTGAGCCATTCTCAATGATCGACGTTGAGTTGAGAGAAGCGCTACGAGAAATCAGGGAGTTGGAGGCGATGTAGAACTCCCCCTTAGCGAGGAGTTCATCAAAGGCGGTAGATCGCGCCACTCCAGAGATCAGGTCGGCGTTGGCCTTAAGAAGTGCCGACGGAGTACCGATATCAAGCCAATAAGAAGAGTCCAGATATCCGACCAACTTTGAACCACCCGCGAGGAGTGATGGGAAGGTCTCCCGCTCGACACTTACAACCCGATCATCTGGAATCGCATCGATAACCGCACGGTCAAATATGTAACAACCGGCATTAATAATGTTGGTTGGAGGATTTTCCATCTTCTCGTTGAAAGTCAAAACGT
>DAIOGE010000038.1:7990-9120 GCA_036745375.1 Candidatus Nanopelagicaceae bacterium | reverse complement strand
TTAATCATCCAGGTATCGATAAGGTGGCCTTTACAGGCTCAACTGATGTAGGCAAATTAATTGCAACATCGATTGCAGGGACAAAGAAGAGCGCGACTTTGGAGCTTGGTGGCAAGGCGGCCAATATTGTCTTCGACGATGCCGCTATTGATGAGGCCGTCGAAGGAATTGTGAATGGCATCTTCTTCAACCAAGGTCACGTCTGCTGTGCCGGCTCACGGCTTCTGGTTCAAGAAAATATTCACGATGAGGTTTTAGAGAAACTTAAAGTTCGCATGAGTCACTTGCGACTAGGCAACCCTCTCGACAAGAACACCGATATTGGCGCAATTAATAGCGAAGCTCAACTCGCCAAAATCAAGGAATTATCTGCAGCGGGTGATGCAGAAGGCGCTGAGCGCTGGAGTCCGCCATGCGAAGTGCCAACCGATGGTTTTTGGTTTGCGCCAACGATCTTCACTGGCGTCTCCCAAACGCATCGCATCGCGAGAGAAGAGATCTTTGGGCCGGTTCTATCAATTCTTACCTTTAGAACTCCGCAAGAGGCGATCGAAAAAGCCAATAACACGCCATATGGATTGTCAGCTGGGGTGTGGAGTGAGAAGGGATCAAAAATTCTATGGACCGCCTCAAAGTTGCGAGCAGGTGTGGTCTGGGCTAACACATTCAACAAGTTCGATCCCGCCAGTCCATTTGGGGGTTATAAAGAGTCAGGTTGGGGTCGTGAAGGCGGTCGACATGGACTTAGCGCATATCTGAAGGCGAGCAACTGAGATGGCAAATACTCCAACCGAACGTATTGATGTACTTAAGACTTACAAACTCTTTATTGGGGGAGCCTTTCCACGCAGTGAGTCAGGTCGGGTTTACTCCGTTAAGGATGCCAAGGGCAACCACCTTGCCAATCCTTCGCTGGCGTCGCGGAAAGATTTGAGGGATGCCGTTGTAGCAGCAAGAGCTGCTTTCATCGGTTGGTCGAGTGCAACTGCATATAACCGCGGGCAAATTCTCTATCGAATGGCCGAGATGCTTGAGGGACGGCGCGAGCAGCTAATTACAGAAATCTGCGCACTGGAAGGAGTCACCGCGAGGCAGGCTGCGGTTCAGGTACAAGAGAGCATCGATCTACT
>DAIOGE010000038.1:0-7890 GCA_036745375.1 Candidatus Nanopelagicaceae bacterium | reverse complement strand
GCCGGTTTAACTAACTCTTCAATAATTGCAAGACGTTCGTTAAATGGAATGAAGGCGCTTTTGAGTGCGTTGACAGTGACTCGTTGTAGGTCTAAGAAAGTCCAGTCGAAGGCATCCACAACGTGCGACATCTCTTGCGACATGGATGTTCCGCTCATCAAGCGATTGTCGGTGTTGATCGTGATTCGGAATCGCAATTTTTCTAAGATGCCAATGGGATGAGATACGTAATCTTTAGCTGCACCAGTTTGCAAATTCGAGGTGGGGCAGAGTTCTAGCGGTATACGTCGGTCTCGCACATAAGCTGCCAAAAGGCCAAGCTTCGGCTCTGGACCTGTGAAATCAATATCTTCAACGATGCGAACGCCATGACCCAAGCGTTCGGCACCACAAATTTGGATTGCTTGCCAGATCGATGCAGGTCCATAGGCTTCACCAGCGTGAATCGTGAAGTGGGCGTTCTCTGCTCGTAGATAATCGAAGGCAGATAGGTAATTCTTTGCTGGAAAGCCATCTTCCGGGCCGGCAATATCGAATCCGACCACATGTTGATCGCGGTATTTAACTACCTTACGGGCCACCTCATCGGACCAATCATTTTGTCGCAGCGCACATAAAATCTGTTCGACCCTGATTGAGAAACCCTCGGCCTTCGCATCCTGCATTCCTAATTGGAATCCTTCGGTGGTGGCCTCGATTACCTCGTCAAGGCTCATCCCTCCTTGAGTAAAGAGTTCTGGGGCTCCGCGCACCTCGGCATAAACAACTCCGTCTCGCGCTAGATCGAGGGCGGCCTCGCGAGCTACACGTACAACGGCACTGTGGGTTTGCATGACAGCGATGGTGTGATCGAAGGTCTCTAGATAACGCTCCAGCGATCCAGAGTTGCAAGCCTCGAAGAACCAGTCTCCTAACGCCTTAGCCTCGGTGAAGGGGAGTTTGGAATATCCAATCTCCTGCGCCAGCTCAATGATTGTCTGGGGACGTAGTCCGCCATCTAGATGGTCATGGAGAACCACCTTGGGAATTCTCTTGATTTGGTCTGGGGTTGGTTTTCTATCCAGCGTCATGTTTTTAAGTTTATCCCGTTATCTTTTCGAGGATCAGTGGAAGTCTTTCGACCTTCTCGCCGGTTGAGGAGATCCGAACCGCGCCTTCCAGCGCAGCGAGAGCGCGTTCAAAGCGTGGAGCCTCATCAGTATGTAAGGTGAAGAGTGGGGCACCGGCTTGGATCTGCTCACCAGGTTTGGCATGAATCTCAATGCCAGCACCTGCCTGCACCGCTTCTCCCCGCCTGGAGCGACCTGCTCCAAGACGCCAAGCGCTGATACCCACGGCTAGAGCGTTCATCTCGATGATTTCACCGGACTCGGTGGCAGTTACAACGTGCTGTTCCTTGGCTACCGGTAGAGCGGCATCTGGATCTCCACCTTGCGCTGAGATCATCTGACGCCAACTGTCCATCGCTGCACCGTTCTTGAGGGCATCGGCAGGATCCATGAGCGGAGTAATGCCTGCGGCATCGAGCATCTCTCGCGCCATAACAACCGTGAGTTCTACGATATCGGCAGGCCCGCCACCGGCTAAGACCTCGACCGATTCACGGACTTCTAGGGCATTTCCTGCGGTCAAACCTAGGGGAACATCCATGGCGGTGATGAGAGCTCGCGTATTTACACCTGCCCGGATTCCAAGTTCAACCATGGTCTGAGCCAGTTCACGCGCCTTTGCTGGATCGCTCATGAAGGCGCCACTTCCGGTCTTCACATCCAAAATGAGAGCAGAGGTTCCCTCAGCGATCTTCTTACTCATGATGCTCGAGGCGATGAGTGGAATTGCGGGGACTGTTCCCGTCACATCGCGTAAGGCGTACAACTTCTTATCAGCTGGTGCTAAACCAGCTCCAGCGGCGCAGATAACTGCACCACAACTTTGCAGAACCTGGAGCATCTCTTCATTGCTGAGTGCTGCTCTCCACCCTGGAATCGATTCAAGCTTGTCGAGCGTGCCACCCGTATGACCTAAACCTCGACCTGAGAGTTGAGGGACGGCGCCGCCACACGCTGCAACGAGAGGGGCAAGCGGGAGGGTAATTTTGTCCCCTACACCGCCAGTTGAATGTTTATCGGCGGTCTTTCGAGTGAGGGCCGACCAATTCATGCGCTCGCCACTATTGATCATGGCATCTGTCCAACGGGAAATTTCTCGCATATTCATTCCATTGAGCAAAATCGCCATCAAGAGAGAAGACATCTGTTCATCGGCTACTACGCCACGAGTATAGGCATCCACGATCCAATCGATCTGTGGATCGCTGAGCTCTCCCTTATCGCGCTTGGCACTGATGATTTCTACCGCTGCAAATGGTTCAGTCATTTCAATCTTTCTAGGCGCTAGGGAAGTTGATCAGGGCCGAAGGCCCAGGGAAGTATTTCAGACATCGGCAGGGCACCAGCCGGAGTCATTAATTGGCAGGTGGGTCCGCCATGCTCAAAGATTAATTGACGACAGCGACCGCAAGGGGAGAGGAACTCGCCAGCCGCATCCACGCAGACGATCGCCAGCAATTTACCTCCGCCGCTCGCGATCAGATTTGAAACCATCCCGCATTCGGCGCAGAGGGTCATGCCGTAACTGGCGTTCTCCACGTTGCAACCTGTGACGATACGACCGTCATCCACCAGACCAGCTACTCCAACGGGGAACTTCGAGTATGGGGCATAGGCCATCGTCATGATGTGCTTAGCCTCTGCGTGAAGTTCGTCCCAATCAATATCTGGGGCGTTCAATGTGACTCACCGCGTTTATACGGTGTTCCATCTGCCGCCGGCGCTCGAACTCGCCCAACGAATCCGGTTACCGCTACCACAGTTACGAGGTAAGGGACCATGAGCATGAACTCTGATGGGATTGGAGTTCCGATGATTCCGAGCACGCTCTGAAGGTTATCTGCAAAGCCAAAGAGCAGCGCGGCGGAGACTGCGCCCCATGGTGTCCATCGTCCAAAAATGAGTGCAGCAAGTGCGATGAAGCCTTTACCTGCAGTCATCTCCTTATTAAATGCTCCCACTCCACCCACGGTGAAATATGCTCCTCCAAGACCCGCGACCATTCCGGCGATCATCACGTTCATAAAGCGAAGGCGATTAACTTTGATACCCACGCTATCGGCGGCTGTGGGATGTTCACCTACAGCGCGAGTGCGCAAGCCCCACTTCGTCTTAAAGAGTGAGTAACTAATTACGAAGACCACCGCATACATCAGATAGACGATGATGCTTTGATCAAAGAGGATTGGGCCAAGAACTGGAATTTTCCACAAGATAGGTAACTTAATTGCAGCAAGCGTTGGACCTGAGTTCCAGGTAGCTTGGTATGGGATCAGAAGTTTCTTGTACAAGAAATCTGTGATGCCATAAACAAGCACGTTCAGCACAAAGCCCAGAATGATCTGATCAATCGCAAAGTTGATAGCAAAGACAGCAAGCAAGGTAGAGATTAAGCAGCCCGCGAATGGAGCAACAACAAGCCCCAGGAAGGTGGAGTGAGTAAGACTTGCCACCACGCCACTAACGAATGCTCCAGCTAATAGCTGACCTTCAATTGCAATATTTACAACGCCAGAACGTTCACTCAATACACCTGCCATCGAACCAAAGATCAAAGGTACTGAAAGTAGGAGAGCCCCTTGGAGAAGGCCAGTGAATGGAATGAATTTTCCGGCAGCCGCCCAGGAGAGAAATGACATCATGATTCCGGCAGCGCCTATCGCGCTCGCTATTCCGATTGTCTTACCCGCGCGGAACTGAATAAATGCAATCGCTGAGGCAAGAATTGAGATTCCACCGAAAATCAGCGAGGCGTTACGTGAACCGATCACCCATTGCTGAATGATGACCCACTCTTTGTCGAGGACGAATCCATATGTAACTACCTGGCCGCCTTTTTGAAGTAGACCAAAGACCAAGGTGGAAAGGACGGCGAGTGTCGCCATGACATAGAGCGAGCGACGTCGGCGACGTTCTGCAGCGGATAGAGCCTTCATCCGTTCCATCCCTTCGCAGCCAGTTCGCCAGTCGTTTTGAGATTCTTCAATCTAAATACCCATTTGACGACGGAAGGCGCTGCGATAAAGAGCACCACCAGCGCTTGAATTACAAGGACGATATCAATTGGAGTATTTGTATTTGCCTGCATGGTTCCTCCGCCGGCACGGAGCGCGCCAAAGAGCAATGAGGCGAATACAACGCCCATTGGTTTTGCTCGGCCCAAGAGTGCCACGGTGATTGCATCGAAACCAAAGTTGCCCGCAGTACCCGAGGTAAGTGAGAAATCACTACCTAATACGTGTACTGCTCCGCCAAGACCTGCAAGAGCACCCGAGATTGCCATCACGGAGGTCATCACGAAGGGCACCGAAATACCTGCGGTCTTTGCTGCGGCGGAGTTGGCTCCGACGGCACGGAACCTGAAGCCCCAAGTACTGCGAGAGAGTAACCACCAGACAAATGTTGCTGCCGCAAGTGCTACGAATATTCCGAGATTAACTCGATAGTTAGATCCTGCTAGAAGAGGCATGCGAGCTGAAGGCAAGACGTCAGGCGAAATTGGATCGCGGCGGCCTGGACGAAGAAATGTTGTTGTACCTAAGAGCCACATCAAGAAGTAGAGCGCAACGTAGTTGAGCATGATGGTGACGATTACCTCGTGGGCGCCGGTTCGTGCCTTGAGTAATCCAACCAAGCCACCCCATAGCGCTCCCGCGATAATGGCGGCAACGGTTGCGGCAATTACGTGAATTCCGATCGGCCAATGAAAATGGAATCCGACATAAGAAGCCGCGATTGAGCCGAAGATAAATTGGCCCTGGGCACCAATGTTAAATAGTCCTGCTCTAAATGCCAGCGCAACAGATAGTCCCGCCAGAATGAGAGGAGCTGCGGTAACTAAAGTCTCCGAAAGTGGATACCACGACAAGAGCGCATCATGAGGGGTAGCAAGGCTTGGGTTGTAGACCGAACCTTCGAAGAGAGCGAGGTAGGACTGCCATACAGCAACACCTGCGGCCTTAAGGAAACTCCACGGATGGCCAATGTGTTTGAGGACCGTTGAATCCGAGAAGGCGATGAGAAGCGCGCCGAAGGCCATCGCTAATAGAAATGAGAGACCAGGAAGGGTCAATGCGCGCAACGATGGGCGCTTGATCTTTAACTTACGCATGTACAACACCTGCCATTAGTAGTCCGAGCTCTTGCGCGCTCACGCCTGATGGAACGATGGAGAGAATTTCACCGCGATACATAACAGCTATTCGATCGGCTAACGCCAAAACCTCATCAAGTTCGGTACTAAATAACAGAACTGCTCGACCGGCGTCTCGCTCTTCCAAAATACGTTTGTGAACGAACTCGATAGATCCCACGTCGAGGCCGCGCGTAGGTTGCGATGCAACCAGTAGTTTGACTGGGCGGGAGAGTTCGCGCGCCAGAACAACCTTCTGCTTATTTCCGCCAGAGAGGGAAGAGATGGGATCCGTCACCGACTGTAAGCGGATATCAAATTCCACCTTGCGCTTCTCAGCCTCTGAGAGCACGGTATTTGGCGACATTTGAATCCCTTTGGCATATGGCGGGAGATCATGTAAATCCAAGATGAGGTTCTCTGCAATCGACATCGAGGCAATGAGACCATCGAGTTCACGGGATTCAGGTACAAAGGCGATGCCAGCGTGGAGCGACTCCCGAACACTCTTGCCGATGACTTCAGAGCCATCCAGAATGATCGAGCCTTCGACATGCTCTTCTAGATTGACCATGGCTCGGGCAACCTCTGATTGACCATTTCCTTGAACACCGGCGATGGCGAGCACTTCACCAGCTCGAACTTCAAAATTAACGTTGTTTACTAAGGCGCGTCCGGAGTTATCGCGGACCGTTAAGTCTTTAACGGTGAGGACTGGCTCGCCGATCGAATGCGCGCCTTTATCGGGAGCAAGTTCAACCTCACGGCCAACCATGAGCGATGCCAACTCCTTTTGAGAGGCATCGGGGGAGGCGTTGCCGACGACCTTGCCGCGTCGAATAATCGTGATTCGATCAGCAACCTCTTTTACCTCACGTAATTTGTGGGTGATAAAGATGATTGAAGTGCCCTGACCCTTGAGCTCCTTCATAATCTTGAGGAGGTCATCAGTCTCTTGCGGAGTGAGTACCGCGGTAGGTTCATCGAGGATCAATACTTTGGCGTCGTATATGAGAGCGCGGATAATCTCAACGCGCTGCTGCACTCCAACCGGTAGTCCTTCGATCAAATCGTCAGGATTAACATTGAAATTAAATTGATCAGAGACCTTCTTGATCCGTTCGCGAGCCTCATTGAGATCAAGGCGTCCTGCAAAACCACTCTTCTCATGTCCAAGAACAATATTCTCGGCAACGGTAAAGACTGGAACCAACATAAAGTGTTGGTGCACCATTCCAATACCCGATGCGAGAGCGTCGCTAGGCTCTTTGATATTCTTTACAACATCATCAACTAAAATCTCACCACTGTCAGGTGCTACGAGCCCGTAGACGATATTCATCAAGGTGGATTTGCCAGCACCGTTCTCACCCAAGATGGCGTGAATTTCGCCGGTCTCGACACGTAGATCAATCGAATCATTTGCGAGCAGAGCCCCAAAGGACTTGGTTATCCCGCGAAGTTCTAGTGACACGAAAATCCTCTCTTCATCAGCTGGGCAATTAAATCAAGATTTATTAAAAAAACCGAGAGGGTTATCAAATAACCCTCTCGGTTTTAACGAACTAGTGTTCTAGTCCTACTTAGTTACATCAACAGCACCAGAAGAGATTTGTGCGGCCAATGAACGGATCTCTTGCTGTAGAACAGCAGGAACCTTACGTGCCAAGTCGTGGAATCCAGCAAGGCCAGTTCCCTTGTTAGCAAGAGTTCCAACATATTGAACGTTAGTGAACTTGCCAGCAGCGACGTCCTTGATAACTGCAGCAACTGAAGCGCCTACGCCCTTAGTTACTGAGTTAAGGATTACAGCCTTGACCTTTGGATCTGTGACCTGTCCCCACATATCGGAGTCAACACCGATGGTGACTGACTTACCTGATGTGACTGACTCGCCAGCAGTTGCGTTCTCAAGTCCACCAGCAACTGGGAAGATTACATCTGCACCCTGTTGCTCGAAGTTCTTAGAGATCTGAAGAGCCTTGTTTGAATCGCTGAAACCGCCAACGAATGTTCCATCTTGCTTAGCGGTATCCCAGCCGAGAACAACAACCTTCTTGTTCTTCTGCTTGTTGTAGTAAGCAACACCACGTGCAAAGCCATCCATGTAGATGGAGACTGGTGGAATATTAATTCCGCCGTAGGTTGCTACCTTTCCGGTCTTGGAATAGCCAGCTGCGAGGTAACCTGCCAAGAATGCAGATTGGTTAGTTGCGAAGGTCAAACCACGAAGATTTGGAACGGCCTTGCCGTTAACAAGTCCTGGATCATCAACCTGAGCAAACTTAATATTTGGGTTTGCGACAGCTGCAGCATCGATAGCTGAAGTGATCAAGAAGCCAACACCAATGATGAGGTCGCACTTTGCGTCTACGAGAGACTTAACTTCGCCTGTGTAATCAGGGTTGTTTGCATCTGCAACAACGTATGAAACCGTTGCCTTGTTTTGCACTGACTGTGCGCCAGCCCATGCTGATGCGTTGAATGAGTGGTCATCGATACCGCCGGTATCGAGAGCCAAGCAGACCTTTGGCTTTGCGGCTGCGAGTGACGCAGGGGCGTTAACAATTCCAACCATTGAGATTGCAAGTGTTGAAGCCGCTGCGAGAGCAGTGAACTTAACTGTTTTCTTCAAGATTTCCTCCCGAG
>DAIOGE010000037.1:0-9465 GCA_036745375.1 Candidatus Nanopelagicaceae bacterium | reverse complement strand
TTATTTTGATCGCGGCAACAAACCGTCCAGATGTGCTCGATCCTGCGATCTTGCGACCAGGTCGATTCGATCGTCAAATTCCAGTTGATCGTCCAGATCTCTTGGGGCGAAAGGCGATTCTTGAGGTACATGCCAAGGGCAAACCAATTGCCAAGAGCGTAGATCTCGGCGAAATTGCCAAGCGAACACCTGGATTTACCGGCGCAGATCTTGCGAATGTTTTAAATGAAGCGGCGCTTTTAACTGCGCGCGAGAATGCAAAAGTAATTACCACGATGGCTCTTGATGAATCAATTGATCGCGTAATGGCAGGACCACAACGCACCAGCCGACTTATGACAGAGGAAGAGCGTCGCATCACTGCTTACCACGAGGGTGGACACGCACTCGTTGCTCATGCGCTTCCAAATACCGATCCAGTTCACAAAATTACGATCATGCCGCGCGGTCGTGCACTTGGTTACACCATGGTTCTTCCGGATGAAGATCGTTATGCGACAACGCGCAATCAGATGCTTGATCAACTCTCATACTCACTTGGTGGACGTGCCGCCGAGGAGTTGATCTTCCACGATCCAACTACTGGTGCCTCCAATGACATTGAGAAGGCAACCAATTTGGCTCGCGCTATGGTCACCCAATATGGAATGACAGAACGTATTGGCGCGATCAAGCTTGGTACTGGTGATAGCGATCCATTCTTGGGCCGCGACTATGGACATCAACGTGATTACTCGGAGGAGATCGCAGGAATTATTGATGAGGAGATCCATGCTCTCATTGAGAATGCTCACCAAGAGGCTTTCAATATTCTGGTCGCTAATCGCGAGATCTTGGATGCCTTGGTCGTGGAGCTCTTGGAGCGCGAGACACTGCTCAAAGATGATATTGAGCGCATATTTGCCAAGGTTGCTTTAGTCGAGCCACGCCCCGCTTGGACCGGTTCACCAAATCGAATTCCTTCGACAATTCCGCCAGTTGGTTTAGTCACGGCGAAGCCACAAGTGGATCCAGAGGCAAACCCAGAGAAGCCAGCACGTAAGCCTCGCAAGAAGAAAGTTGCTCCTCCAGCAGAGCAAGTCGTTCCAGAACAGGGTAGCGATGAGTGATGATCTCTCGCCGGTATCGATGGGACCTCATGACGGTAAGGCGAGAGCAGAGTTCGATCAAGCTCGCGCTGAACGTGCGATAACTGAGTTACTCCTTGCGATTGGAGAGGATCCAACTCGAGATGGACTTCGAGATACACCCGCACGAGTAGCGCGGGCATATCGGGAAAATTTTGAAGGGTTGTGGCAGAACCCAGAAGATATTCTGACGACTACCTTTGATATTGGGCATAAAGAGTTGGTAATCGTGCGTGATATCGAGGTCTTCTCTCACTGCGAACATCACCTAACTCCTTTCCATGGCGTTGCTCATGTCGGCTATATCCCCGGTGAATCCGGTCGTATAACTGGAATATCAAAGTTGGCTCGTCTAGTAGATCTCTACTCGCGTCGCCCGCAGGTTCAAGAGCGTCTGACAACGCAGATCGCCGATGCAATTGTCGAAATCCTTAAACCTTCAGGAGTGATCGTGATCATCGATTGCGAGCACCTTTGCATGTCCATGAGGGGTGTTAAAAAATCACAGGCTCGGACGACAACCTCTGCGGTGCGTGGCCATCTTCGTAACGCCGCCACGAGAGCCGAGGCAATGGCTCTCATAACTGCTTCTGATCGCTAATGTCCCAAATGCAGAGCACTCTCGTGATGGGAATTCTTAACATCACGCCAGATTCTTTTGCAGATGGTGGTCGCCACTTTGAACTACGCGACGCAGTTGCTCGTGCCACAGAGATGATCGCAGAAGGTGTTGACATAATTGATGTCGGCGGAGAATCCACCCGTCCTGGCTCAAAACGTATTTCGAGCGATGAAGAGCGCAATCGAGTCATACCTGTTATAACGGCACTCAAAGAGTTGGGTGCTGTGATAAGCATCGATACTACGAGATCTGAAATCGCGAAACTCGCAATAGATGCGGGTGCAACCTATGTGAACGATATTAGCGGCGGTCTCGCTGATGAGAAGATGGCGACGGTGATTGCTGCGCATCCTCAAGTTCAATATATAGCCATGCATTGGCGCGGTGAATCAAAAGATATGCAATCTCGCGCCGTATATAAGGATGTAGTCAACGAGGTTCGCGGCGAATTGGAGTCGAGGACAGATGCGCTCATAAAAGCGGGTGTAAATCCTGAACAGATAATCCTTGATCCAGGGATTGGCTTTGCCAAGACTGGCGAACACAATTGGGAGTTGCTTCGCCATATCGATCGCCTGCAACTGATGGGATTTCCGCTGCTGGTAGGTGTCTCACGTAAGCGATTTCTAGGAGAGCTGGTGGGATCTTCAAACCCGGATGATCGCGACTCGGCTACAGTCGCTCTTACAACGGAGTTAGCTCGTAAAGGTGTCTGGGGAGTTCGAACGCATAGCGTGAAGCCGCACGTCGATGCCATCAAGGTAGTGAGGGAGTTATTCGGATGAGCGACTTTATTGAGATAAAGGGCATCTCGGGATTTGGCTACCACGGGCTCTTTGAGCACGAGCGGCAAAATGGCCAGAGCTTTGCGGTAGATGTAAAACTTGAATTGCTTAAGAAGAAGGCTTCAAAAAGCGATGACATCAATGATGCGGTCGATTATTCAGAAGTTGCAAAATTGGTTTATGCCCACATTGTCGGTGAACCAGTAAATCTCATAGAGCACTTGGCTCAACTAATAGCCCAAGAACTCCTCAGCGCATTTCCGCTTAAATCAGTCGAGGTAGTAGTCCACAAAGCTAATGCGCCAGTCGGGCTGCCAGTCAGTGATATCGCTGTTCGGATAAAGCGTTCTCAATGAAGGTCGTCATCGCTCTCGGATCAAATATTGGTGACACCAATTCGCACCTGCATCATGCGATTGAGGAGTTAGGCAAGGTTGTAACAATCACCAAGGTCTCTAGTTTTTACAGGACCGCACCGGTCGGCGGCCCTGCACAGGATGATTTTCTCAATGCGGTACTTATTGCTGAGAGCGATCTAGACCCTCTTGATATCTTGGTTGCTATGCAAGAGATTGAAACTCTGGCAGGGCGAACCCGAGATATTCATTGGGGACCGCGCACACTTGATCTCGATCTGATCTCCTATGGAGATGCGATCATCGCAGAGCCTCATCTTGAACTCCCACATCCCAGAGCACACGAACGTGCCTTCGTTTTAGAGCCATGGCTCGAGATTGATCCAGAGGGAGAGCTCGCTGGTAAGGGAAATATTAAAGATTTGCTGGCGGCGATAAAGCAGTAAACTTCTGGCACTAGCCCGGTACCTCGAAAGGACTGGAGCACGATGAGCGAGTCTGTGGCCTTTGTTCCCACCATGGGAGCGCTTCATGCTGGCCACCTAGAACTTATCAAACGCGCGCGGACTCTTAGCGATCACGTGGTTGTATCTATCTTTGTTAATCCTTTGCAGTTCGAGAACACGGAAGACTTGGCGAAATATCCCAGAGACGTTGCGGGGGATACCGAAAAGGCGCTCAACGCAGGAGCAACCCGAGTTTGGGCTCCCACGTATGAGGAGATCTACCCTTCAGAGATCGTAAAAATATCTGCGGGCGAGTTAGGTCAAAAGTTTGAAGGACGAGAGCGGGTTGGACATTTTGATGGAGTCCTGACCGTTGTGAATCGTCTCTTTGAGATTGTGCAGCCCAGATATGCCGTTTTCGGCGAGAAGGACTTTCAACAACTTTTCATTATTAAGAATTGGGTTACCACACATCAGATTCCGGTGGAGATCATCTCTCACCCAACGATCCGAGATAGCTATGGCTTAGCCCTCTCGTCGCGTAATCAAAGATTGAGCCCAGCCGATCGAAAGAGTGCGTTGGTCATTCATAAGGCGCTGGGAGCAACCTCCCGAGAGGAGATGCACCAGATTTTGGCAAGCGAACCCGGTTTCAAACTCGATTATGCGGAGATAATCGATGAAGAGAGCTTCGAAATCGCTAACTCAGAGACGTTGAAAAAGCGAGGGATCATCGCTGGTTGGGTAAATGGGGTCCGTTTGATCGACAATACTCCTATGGGATCTGCCCGATGAAGTTATTTGCCGGAGCTCCAGGTTGGACAGCTCGTGCCGATGTAATCGTTATTGGTTCTGGGGTTGCGGGACTTACAACTGCGCTTAACGCTCGTGCCGCAAATCTATCCGTGTTGCTCGTAACTAAAGCACATATCGATGAAGGCTCGACCAAGTGGGCACAAGGTGGAATCGCTGCCGCGCTTGGGCCAGGTGATTCTCCTGAGGAACATAAGGAAGATACCTTGATTGCCGGTGCAGGGCTGTGCGATATAGATGCAGTAAATGTTTTGGTAACTGAGGGACCCGAAGCAGTTCGGAAATTAATCGCTCGCGGTGCGGTATTTGATAAAGCCGAGAGTGGTGAGATTGCACTGACTCGTGAAGGTGGACATCATCGCAACAGAATTTTGCATGCAGGTGGTGATGCCACTGGTGCCGAGGTATCGCGTGCGCTTCTCGCTGCGGTGCAAAATGACTCTGGCATTGAGGTCATCGAGCATGCACTCGTTATTGATGCACTTAAAGGTGGCGATGGACGAGTATGTGGTGTCACCTTGCATGTGATTGGCGCTGGATCTAGCTCGGGTGTGGGTCGAGCCCTGGCCCGTGCTGTTGTTATTGCGACAGGTGGGTTGGGTCAGGTTTATTCGCAGACTACAAATCCTTCGGTTTCAACCGGTGATGGAGTTGCGCTCGCGCTGCGCGCAGGTGCAGCTGTTGCCGATGTCGAGTTCATTCAGTTCCACCCGACTGTGCTCTGGCGCGATACCTCTGCTGCCGGACAACAGCCACTTATAAGTGAAGCGGTTCGTGGTGAAGGAGCCATTCTGCTCAATCACAAAGGCGAAAAATTTATGAGTTCGGTTCACCCGCAAGCCGATCTAGCACCGCGAGATATCGTCGCGAAAGAGATCTTTAGTCAGATGCGTGAAGCACACGTCCCGCATATGTGGCTTGATGCAACGGCGATAAAAGATTTTCAGGAGCGATTCCCAACGATCTACGCCTCATGCATGGCAAATGGAATTGATCCAGAGAAGCAGTTGATTCCTGTTGCGCCCGCATCGCACTATGCATCTGGCGGAGTCCTTGTAGATATGAACGGTCAGAGCACGATTCCCGGTTTATATGTCTGTGGCGAGAGTGCATGTACTGGTGCCCATGGAGCAAATCGATTGGCCTCTAACTCCCTTCTGGAGGGCTTAGTCTTCGGCGCTCGCATCTCTGAGCACATCGCGCATCACATAGTTGAATTCCAAGAGCCAGTGGATGACAGTGCTGAAAAGCGCATATTGATCGATCCTTCAATCCGTATCCCACTACAACTCGCTATGAGCGAAGGAGCTGGAGTTATGCGTTCGGAGAAGAGTCTGCGAGCTACGCTTGCAACGTTGGAACAACTCGGCTCGAGATATACCGATCAACCCGGAGTCGATGCCTGGGAAGTTTCCAATCTCTACTTCCTAGCTACTGCAATTGTTCGCTCTGCGCTAGAACGCCACGAGTCCCGCGGTTCACACTGGCGCAGCGACTATCCAGAGACCAGTGCATATTGGCAGAAGCGAATTATCCAGCGGCTTGATGAGTCTGGCGCTTGGAGTTCTTCCTTGGAGGAGATCAATCATGGTTGATTCGGTTCAAGCACTTATTGAGTTGGCAATTGCAGAAGATTTATCGGGCGGCGAAGATATTACGTCGAACGCAACAATTCCTGAAAATCAAAATAGCATTGCAGAATTCGTAAACCGGACTCCAGGTGTGATCGCTGGGATTGATGTTGCGGTACAAGTCCTAACGTATCTAGGCATTAACGACGTGACGCGATTGGTAAACGATGGCGATAAAGTTCCCGCTGGAACACTCCTCTTAGCGGCGCGCGGTAATACACGTAAGTTGCTTTTGGCGGAGCGAACCGCGCTAAATTTTCTAACGCACCTCAGCGGCATTGCTACATTGACGTCGGAGTGGGTGGCTGCCGTTTCACACACCACGTGCCAGATTCGAGATACTCGAAAGACGACTCCGGGGTGGCGCTTACTTGAAAAAGCTGCCGTACGTGCTGGTGGCGGAAGAAATCATCGACTCTCACTCTCGGATGCAGCTTTGGTAAAAGATAATCACATCGTTGCTGCTGGAGGAGTCTTGCCAGCCTTTGAGAAAGTACGTGCAGCCCAACCCGGAGTAAGTATCGAGGTAGAGGTCGATAATCTGGAGCAACTACGCGAGGTTCTCGTTGGGAAACCTGATCTCATTCTTCTCGACAATATGTCACCAGAACTTTGTGCCGAGGCGGTATCTATCGTTAATGGTGCGGTCAAGTTGGAGGCTTCTGGGGGAATCACACTCAGTAGCGCCGCTGCATATGCCGAGAGCGGTGTCGACTATCTGGCAATTGGTGCGATTACACATTCGGCAAAGGCGCTCGATATTGGGCTCGACTTAAGGATGGAAAATTAAATGTTACTGACAGTCGACGTAGGAAATACCAATACCGTTCTTGGTGCCTTTGATGGAGACAAATTAGTTCGCTCGTGGAGAGTTAAGACCGATCCGCGAGATACAGCTGATGAACTATGGTTGCAATATCGCGCCTTGCTTGATGGGATCGATATCGATGGACTCTCCATCTGCTCCACGGTTCCTGCAACGCTGCGAGAGCTTCGCAATATGGTCGCTCGGTATTTCAACGAACTGCCCGTCACAATTGTCGAACCTGGAATCAAAACTGGAGTTCCTCTTTTAGTCGATAACCCCAAAGAGATTGGTGCCGATCGGATTGTAAATACCCTTGCGGCACATACGCTTTTTGGTTCAGATGGGCCGTGCATCGTCGTCGATTTCGGAACTTCCACCAATTTAGATGTCGTCTCACCGAAGGGTGAGTTCTTGGGGGGAGCGCTGGCTCCAGGAATTGAGATATCTGTAGATGCGCTAGCGGCTCGTGCGGCTCAACTCCGCAAGGTCGAACTTATTAAGCCAAAGTCAGTTATTGGGAAGAACACCGTCGAGGCCCTGCAATCTGGAACCATCTATGGTTTCGCTGGCCAGGTCGACGGACTCGTGAACCGCATCATCGAGGAACTTGAGATTCTCTATCCTGGAACCGGTCCGACAACCGTCATCGCCACGGGCGGTTTGGCTCCACTTGTTATTGGGATTAGCGAAACAATCGATACACATGAACCAGACCTAACCCTCTTGGGGTTGGCCATGGTCTTTGATCGGAATTCGCCGAGCAACAAGGGGTAAAAAATAGCGCGATAGACTTCTCCGATTATGAGTGAGCAGATAGTCGAAGACGACCTACCAGAACAATTGCGTATTCGCCGTGAGAAGCGGGCAGCTATCTTGTCGCGCGGCGACGAGGCCTACCCCGTTGCCGTCCCGCGAACCGCCTCACTGAAAGAGATTCGGGAACGTCACGCAGGGCTCGAGATTGATGTTGCCACAGGCATTATCGAGAGCCTCTCTGGACGAGTGATCTTCAAGCGCGATACCGGCAAGCTCTGCTTTGCAACGCTCCGCGAGGGCGATGGCACTGAGTTACAAGCCATGTTCTCCTTGGATAAGGTCGGTGCAGAGGTACTCGATCAGTGGAAGAGCGATATCGATATCGGCGATCTCGTTAGCGTGACCGGAGAAATTATTACCTCTAAGCGCGGTGAGCTCTCTATCTTGGCTAACTCCTATCAACTTGCCGCGAAGTCATTGCGCCCGCTTCCCGTTGAACACAAGCCTCTCTCTGAAGAGACCCGAGTTCGGATGCGGTATGTAGATTTGATTGTTCGTCCTGAAGCGAGATTTAACGCGCGTCTACGTCCGCAAGTTATGAGTTCATTGCGTCAATCATTCGGATCGCGTGGTTTCATGGAAGTCGAAACACCGATGCTTCAAGTTATGCATGGCGGTGCAGCTGCACGTCCATTTAAAACGCATAGCAATGCCTACGATATGGATCTTTACCTGCGCATTGCACCTGAACTCTTCTTGAAGAGATGTGTTGTTGGAGGCATCGAGAGAGTCTTTGAAATTAATCGCAACTTCCGCAACGAAGGAGCTGATTCAAGTCACTCTCCTGAGTTTGCGATGATCGAGGCCTATCAGGCGTATGGTGATTGGAATTCAATTGCCGAACTCACTCGCGACTTAATTCAAGAATCTGCCATGGCAGTCTTTGGCTCTCACGTTGTCACTCATCATGATGGCCGCCAACTAGATTTGGGTGGAACCTGGCGCGAGGCAAATCTCTTTGATCTGATTTCAGAAGGAGTTGGAGAAGTTGTTACCCCGCAAACAACTTTGGGGGAGTTAAAGTTAATTGCTACCAAGCTTGGGATGAAGATCGATCCAAAGTGGGTTGCTGGAAAGTTAGCCGAGGAGATCTTCGAGCATGTAACAGAGGGCCAACTCAACGAGCCGATCTTTGTTAAGGGATTCCCGGTCGATACCTCTCCACTGGTGAGAGCACACCGCCAGATTCCAGGTCTCGTTGAAAAATGGGATCTCTATGTCGAAGGTTTCGAATTAGCCACTGGATATTCCGAGTTGATCGATCCCGTTGTTCAAAGGGAGCGACTCGTCGAACAGGCAGCATTGGGAGCCAAGGGAGATGTCGAGGCGATGAACCTTGATGAAGATTTCTTGCGCGCCATGGAATATGGAATTCCACCAATGGGTGGCATGGGTATGGGTGTAGATAGATTGCTCATGGCCCTTACAGGACTTGGAATTCGAGAGACCATCCTCTTCCCACTCGTGAAACCCGAGGAACAATGACTTTGATAATTCGCCCCGCCAAGACCTCAGATATCAAGGCAATCCGCGCCATTATCGATACCTATGTTTTAGGGCGTCGCCTGCTGGCCAAAGAGACCGTGACTCTTTACGAGACGGTCCAAGAGTTCACCGTGGCCGAATTCGATGGTGAAGTCGTTGGTTGTGGCGCGCTTCACGTCCTGTGGGAGGATCTAGCTGAAGTCCGCACCGTTGCCGTCCTTGAAAAGATGCGGGGCAAGGGCGTCGGCAACGCCATCATTGCCAACATCGTGGAACGCGCCAAAAATATCGGCGTAGAGCGGATATTTTGTCTGACATTTGAGACTGAGTTCTTTGGGCGCAACGGTTTTAAAGTAATCGAGGGCACCCCGGTAGAACCTGAGGTCTACCAGCAGCTCCTTCGCTCCTACGATGAAGGTGTGGCCGAATTCTTGGATCTTGAGAGGGTCAAGCCGAATACGCTCGGCAACACGAGGATGCTCCGCATCCTCTGAACAGGCAACACGAGGATGCTCCGAATTCTCTGAGTGATCCCACAGGGGCATAAATCACCTCGAATTGGCGTTACAGGTAGGC
>DAIOGE010000036.1:6541-9607 GCA_036745375.1 Candidatus Nanopelagicaceae bacterium | reverse complement strand
TGTCCTCGAGGGATTCAAAATCGATGGTGATGCAATACGGAGTACCGATCTCATCTTGACGGCGATAACGACGACCGATTGCACCGGCATCATCAAAGTCGACCGACCAATTCTTGCGAAGCTCGGCAGCTAGATCGCGCGCCTTTGGAGAAAGATCGGCGTTACGCGAGAGCGGAAGCACAGCAACCTTGATCGGCGCTAAGCGATGATCAATCTTCATCACTGCACGCTTTTCGAGTTCTCCCTTTGCATTAGGTGCTTCATCTTCTGTGAATGCATCCATCATGAAGGTGAGAGTGCAACGATCGACACCAGCCGCCGGCTCGATAACGTAAGGAGTCCAGCGCTCGTTCTTCTCCTGATCAAACCAAGAAAGATCCTTACCAGATGCAGCGCTATGTGCCTTGAGATCGAAGTCGGTACGCGATGCAATTCCTTCGAGCTCGCCCCATTCAGTGCCGTTGAATTCAAACTTATATTCGATATCAACTGTGCGCTTTGAGTAGTGCGACAACTTCTCTTTTGGATGCTCAAATAAGCGCAAACGATCAGGATTAATACCAAGATCGGTATACCAAGCAAGGCGAGTGTCGATCCAATATTGGTGCCACTCTTCATCAGTTCCTGGAACTACAAAATATTCCATCTCCATCTGCTCAAACTCGCGGGTGCGGAAGATGAAGTTTCCAGGGGTAATCTCATTGCGGAATGACTTACCGATCTGGCCGATACCAAATGGTGGCTTCTTGCGAGAAGTAGTAGCTACATTTTCAAAGTTGATGAAGATTCCTTGTGCCGTCTCGGGGCGCAGATATGCAAGACCAGATTCATCCTCTACCGCACCAAGGAATGTCTTGAGCAATCCGGAGAATTGGCGAGGTGCGGTGAATTGACCTTTGTTGCCGCAGTTAGGGCACCCAATCTCATCCATCGAAACAGGCATACGCTTGTGCTTGGCCTCAAATGCCTCTTCTAGGTGGTCGGCGCGATAGCGCTTATGGCAGGCGGTGCACTCGGTGAGTGGATCGGTAAAAGTCTCGATGTGGCCAGAGGCCTTCCAGACCTCAGGAGCCAAGATGACAGACGAATCGAGTCCGACAACATCTTCGCGTCCCTGCACCATGGATTTCCACCATTGGCGCTTTACATTGTTCTTGAGTTCGACTCCAAGTGGGCCGTAATCCCAGGCAGCACGGAGTCCGCCATAAATTTCAGAGGAGGGATAGACAAATCCGCGACGCTTCGCGAGGCTAACAATGGTTTCTAAACGATCTGCGGCCATGAGTGCTCCTTAATTCCGGCTGGCTGTCGGCTGTCTTGCTGGTCGCAAGGTGGCTTAGTTTACTGGGTCGAACCGCCCTTATTTAAATCTGCCTGAATAACAGAGAAGATCGCGTCATCCGTTACCTCGCCCAAATTGAGGAAGTTTCGGCGCAATTCACCCTCGAAGGTAAATCCAGCCTTCTCTGCAGCTCGACGCGATGCTTGATTCTTTACATCGGTACGAACTTCGATCCGCTCAAAGCCGTATTCACGGAAAAGAAATTCGACCAATTGACGCAGAACTGTTGGGATAACACCGGTGCCGCGGCTAGCGGCAAAGGCACCGTAACCAATTTCCGTCCGTTTGTACTTCCAATCTGTGTGGTGACAGGCGATCATCCCTTGCGGAACTCCATCCCTCTCAATCACCCAATTCATTCCATATCCATCATTCTTGAAGCGGCTCATTCTTTGGAAGGTGGCTTCAAAATCCTTCGCCACGAATGGAGAAGGAAATCCCATCCATTGCACAAAGCCCTCGTCATTAAAAGCAGCAATCGCCCAGTCGCTATCCTCTTTGCGTAATGGGCGGAGGTTGAAATCTCCAAGCTTCAACTCATCATGAGTGAATCGGCGCATTGGATCAGTACTGTCCATGTACCAACCCTGAGCAAATTCTAGAAAGTGAAAATTGTGCGTTCGATACAAATTCTGTCCAGCTTTGGATGCTTGCAACACAACTAATTCATCACCCATCGCAGCATGAGTTGCCAGAGCCCAACTCATGAGCTGATCTCCGTACCCTTTACGTTGATGTTCAGGTGGAGTTGCAACATCGAAACAACCCAGGAATTTTCCCGTGCGAATGAAATGTGAAGTACTTACTGGCACTCCTTCATCAAACAATATGTAGCGATAGGAATTGGGATTTCCGAAAGCGGAATTGGTGTAAATCTCTGTGAGATCTCGCGGCATGCCAAAACCACTCTCTAACAGGTCATTGGCTTGGGTGATCTGTGCCTCTGTTTCAACTCGCTTTACCTCAAGTCCCGGGCGGAGTTCAAAGACCGAGTTATTGGGATCCAGAGCGTGAGCCATAAGCGGGATAGTGCTCTTATGAACATAACCGCGAGATTTGAGAGTGTCGGCATGGGCTAGACCACCACCCGCCAAAAAAATGGTGTGAACAATGTTGAGTTCATAGAACTTTTTAAGCGCTACTTCAAAGACCGCGGGATCTTGGTTGTAGATGGTGGCTTGATTGAAGAAGGGAGTAGGCAATTCTGTAGTGAACCAATAGGTATTTTCGAAAGATCCTTGCTTAACGGGAGAGTGATCATTCTCTAATTCACGAATTGATCCATGAAAGAGTGCGCGTAATTTATCGAGAGGAGCGCTAGCGCGATCACTGGGTAGGTCATAGACCAGATCGTTAAATGTAGGAAGAGTGTTCACTTAAGCCCCGCCGGCGACCACGGCCCACATGATCAACACGCCGGCAATCGTCGCAAGAAGAGTCCACCGTGAAGGGTGGCGGGAATGGGCCTCAGGCAAGATATGCGAGGTCGCGATGTAAATAACGAATCCCGCAAAGAGAGCTAGGTAGAGCGCGATCCAATTGCTTCCAAATGCGACATATGAGCCAACGGCCGCACCGCTAATACGTCCTATGGCATCAACGATCAGTAAACCGCGCGCCTTCTTAGTCCACATCTTCTCTTTGATCAGGAAGGTGACGGTGTTGAGTCCATCGCTAAATGCATGCACCATGATCGCGGCAAAGACTGCGAGCCCTAAAGAACT
>DAIOGE010000036.1:0-6441 GCA_036745375.1 Candidatus Nanopelagicaceae bacterium | reverse complement strand
CCGATCTGAATCGGGTGTTATAACACCGTTCACCACATCGCTTCCCGCAAATTTGCCGACAAGAGGTTTGCCGTTGAAAGTGACATCGACCTTGTTGGTTACGCCTTTAACAGGATTGAGGATGAGATAGACCTTGGTAGCTTGGAAGTGCTCCGAGAGCGTTGCGCCCTTTGTGGCTTGGGCATACTCAGATGCGATCGTCCATATGCCACCGAAGGCAAATTGATCGACCGGAACTGTGGCTGGCTCTGGAATCGTAAAGGTTCCATTTGGATAGTTTGGCTCTGGGTAGCCATATTGAGCGCGGTTGCTACCAAAGTAGGTCTCCGGAGTATTTTGATTTGTAGGAGTTGTATCTGGAAGATCAGATGGAGCGACCGTCACAGTGTGTCCTGCATTTCCTAGCAAGGTGCGGATCGCTTGCTCGGTCTCGCCGTAGTTTCCTTCGCCAAACTCTGCACGACGGATGTGTCCCGTAGCATCAATGAGGTATTCGGCAGGCCAGTACTCATTGTTGTAGGCGTTCCAGGTTGCATAGTTATTGTCGAGAGCAACTGGGTATGGAATCTTGTAGCGCTTGATTGCAGAGCTGACATTTCCAGCATCCTTTTCGAAGGCGAACTCAGGTGTGCTTACGCCAATCACGTCGAACCCAGCAGAGTGATACTTGTTATACCAAGCCTCAACATGCGGCAGTGTGCGCAAGCAGTTGATGCAACTGTAGGTCCAGAAGTCAACGAGTACGACCTTGCCCTTTAGGCTTGCAAGAGTCTGTGGGCCAGAAGTATTGAGCCACTTAGAAATGCCGGTGAAGTCAGGCGCCTTTGAAGGTGCTCCTCCAGTTCCATTAAAGAGTCCCGCAATATCCCCATTGGCAGATGATGGAACGTTCTTAGTTCCTTTGAGTTTAGATAAAGCCTTAGTGACGCTAGAAGTTCGCTCGATGCTGGTCAGCGCATTTGTATACGAAGGAACCGCATTAAGCAGCTTTGCCTCAATCGTCTTGTCGTAGTTGGTGTAGATCGCAAATGCAGTGAGGATCATGACCATTCCGGATGCAATCTGAATACGACCCGTGTGCTTAGAAAGGCGACGAGACTTTGCAAGTAATTTCTGTCCGCCGACGGCAAAGCCAAAGAGTGGGATAGATACACCAGCAACGTAGAAAAGAGTCACGATGACGGTCTCAAGTGAGACCTTGTTGGTTCCCGCCAAGACAGCGACCGAGGCCAAGATTGGACCACTGCAAGGAGTCCATACGATTCCCAGAGCCAAGCCAGTGATGAATCCGCCACCAAAGTCAGATCGCTGGTTGCGTCCTACTCCCCCGAAGCGACCACTGAAACGCGAGATCGAAGCTTCCATCTTGCGCGATAGCGCTGGGACCGCCATAGAAACACCAATGACAAGAAGTACTACAACAGCGAATTTACGAAGAACGTTGGGATTGAGTCCTAGTGTGCTTTCGAGCGCGGAAATCGCCAAAGTGAAGAAGGCATACGAGATCGCAACACCAGCTGTTATGCCGAGTGGGCGACGCTTGGATTTAGATTGAGTCACATCCGCCAACACAATGGGAAGCAGCGGCCAGATACACGGCGCAAGGATTGTAAAGAGCCCTGCAATAAAGGCCACAACATAGAGAACGATCATTTCTTTGCTCCCAACTTAGTTTCTTCTTCCACAATCGGATTAACCCGACGATGCTTGTCGTAATAAACCTTGCTCTTGCGTAACATTCCGCAATGCGCCATCGCGCACCAACGCCTCGACTTATTCTTGCTCTCATCGATGAAGAGCGCTTCGCAATCTTCACCCTCACACTTTTTGACGCGAGAGAGTTCGACGGTCAACAGAATCTCTTCAACTTGAAGTGCGAATTCACTGATCTTTCGTGCACTTCCGGATAGGCCAACCAATTCAAATTCAATCTCAGATGTACTTGGCTTGAGTCTGCGATGTTGATGTGCTTTTCCTGAGAGCTCACCGAAGCGCTTCATGGTTTTGGTGTCAAAGTTCTTTCTACTTGTGACGCTCACCAACACCTCCCTCAGCACAGCCAGATCAGAATTTGGTTCCAGGGACTCGTCATTGATCGCCTCAAAGAGCGGTTCTAAGTCCATGCCGATACTGTGGCAGAAAGACCATAAAAAGGCAACCACCAAAACAGGTTTTACTGGTTGCCTTTTTTTCGATTGCTGATTAACCTGCTCCTACCACCTAGCCTTAAAGGGAGATTTCCATGAAAGTTGTCCGCATAACCACCATCGTCACAATCATCACAATCGCTGCTGTTAGCCCAGCTCTTGCTGCTACACCTACAGCGATGCCTCACACAATGAAGCACGATGCAATGAAGCACACCACCGTTATGAAGCACACCACGGTGATGAAGCATTCAACAATGAAGATGGATCACAATATGAAGATGACCCATCCAACGCCTACAAAGACAAAGTAAAGAATAAAGAGAGTAAAGAATTAAATAGTGCGAGAGAGGGCAGGGCTTAGGGGATTGGGTCGCCTTTAAGCCTTGCCAAATCGCCGCTCTCGTTGATTGTAAATTTCAATAGCTTTCCAGAGAGTCGTTCTATCAACATCCGGCCACAGAACATCCATAAAGACCATCTCGGCATAGACAGATTGCCAGGGCAAGAAATTAGAGGTTCGCTCCTCCCCCGAGGTGCGAAGAAACAAATCAACATCGCTCATCTGCGGGTTATATAAATACTTTTCCAGAGTTCTACAGCTAATTTTTGCGGGATCAATTTTGTTAAGTTTCGCGTCTGCAGCAATCTCCTTGATCGCATCTACGATTTCGGTTCTGCCCCCATAGTTAACACACATATTGAGGGTTAAGACTTTGTTGCGGGCGGTGAGCGCTTCAGCTTCCTCTAGCTCTGCAATTACAGATTTCCAAAGTCGACCGGGCTTACCTACCCAGCGCACGCGCACTCCAAGTTCGTGCATCTCATCACGGCGCCGGCGCAAAACATCGCGATTAAATCCCATTAAAAATTTAACTTCATCGGGGCTGCGCCGCCAGTTCTCGGTAGAGAAGGCGTAAGCACTGATCTCTTTAACACCAATTTGAATCGCACCCTTAACAACATCGAGGAGTGCTGCTTCTCCAGCTTCATGGCCTGCAGTGCGGGCAAGTCCGCGCTTCTTCGCCCAACGGCCATTGCCATCCATCACGATTGCAACGTGATGTGGGACGTTGGCAACCTTAGGAGGCTTGGGCGAACTCATGGTCACATTCTCTCAACAAGTGGGAGGCTGCGAAGACCACGCTCCAGATGCCATTGCAAGTAGGCGGCGATCAAGCCTGAAGCCTCACGTCGATACCTCTGTTCGCTCGCCGAGGCGAACTCCCAATCCCCGCTCAAGAGTTGCTGCATTAGTTCGAGCGTCTGAGAGTGAGGTGTTGGCGCGGCGCTAGGTTTGCAATCTGCGCAGACGCTGCCGCCACCCACAAGCGAGAAATATTTATGAGGTCCAGGCTTATTACAGCGAGAACAGTTGGTTAATGAAGGTGCATATCCAGCGACTGCAAGCGAGCGCAGCAAGAAGGCATCGAGAATCAGTGAGGCATCGTATGTCTCATGCGCCAACGCTTTAAGCGCGCCTACAAGTAGCAAGTACTGTTGCAAGGCTGGTTCATGCTCGTGCGAGACAAAGCGCTCAGCCGCTTCCAATATCGCAGAAGCCACGGTCCATCGCTGGTAATCCAAAGACAAGGTGTCGCCGTAATTTTCTAGGCTGACCGCTTGAGTCACCGTGTCGAATGTGCGACCCGAGTAAAGCTGCAGATCTACATGTGACGCTGGCTCAAGGCGTGCACCCCACCTGGATTTGGTGCGGCGCACGCCCTTAGCAACAGCCTTGATTCGCCCGTGCTCACGAGTAAAGAGGGTGATGATCCGGTCAGCCTCCCCCAATTTCTGGGTTCGCAGAACGATCGCTTGATCGCGGTAGACCGACATGGGTCCACCGTATCGCGTACTACTGTCGCAGGCCCCGATTTACAGCCGAGTCAACCGCCTTGAGGGCAGCGGTCGTGGTGCTCGGATCAATTCCAACGCCCCAGAAGACATGTCCGCCAACTTCACACTCAAGGTAAGCGGCAGCCTTGGCATCGCCACCTGCTGAAAGCGCATGCTCGTAGTAATCCAAGACCCGAACTCCCGCCCCACCGACATGCTTGTTCATGATGTCAACGAAGGCTGCGATTGGTCCGTTGCCGGTCCCGGTCAGCGATTGGATGCTGTGGTTATCCATGAGTTCAACGCTCAGATTTACATCCTCATCAAGATGGCTGCTCTGCGAAAGTCCAACCAATTTGAATCGTCCCCATTGGTTGTCGGAAGCTGGCAGGTACTCATCTTCAAAGATCTTCCAGAGTTCATCTGGCGTAACTTCTCCGCCCTCGGAATCAGTCTTTGACTGAACTACTTGTGAAAATTCGATCTGCAAGCGACGTGGAAGATCGAGTTGATGCTCATTCTTCATCAAGTAGGCGACGCCACCCTTACCCGATTGGGAGTTAACGCGAATAACTGCCTCGTAGGAGCGACCAATATCTTTAGGATCGATCGGAAGATATGGGACCGCCCAGGTGTGTTGATCAATATGCACGCCTGCTGTTTCAGCATCGCGCTGCATATGTTCCAAGCCTTTTTTGATTGCATCTTGGTGTGAACCAGAAAATGCAGTAAAGACCAGGTCACCCCCATAAGGATGGCGTTCTGGAACACGCAATTGGTTGCAGTACTCAACGGTGCGGCGGATCTCATCGATATTTGAGAAATCGATATGAGGATCGATGCCATGACTGAACAAATTAAGACCAAGCGTTACTAAGCAAACATTGCCGGTGCGCTCACCGTTGCCGAAGAGTGTTCCCTCGATGCGATCGGCTCCGGCCAAGTATGCAAGCTCTGCGGCTGCAACCCCGGTGCCACGATCATTATGTGGGTGTAATGAAAGCACGATGGAATCGCGGTACTTCAGATTGCGATGCATCCACTCGATAGAGTCGGCATAGACGTTAGGTGATGCCATCTCGACGGTGGCAGGAAGATTGATGATCGTCTTGTGATCTGGAGTCGGCTTCCAAATATCGTTGACCGCATCGCAGACCTCTTTGGCGTATTCCAACTCAGTGCCGGTGTAAGACTCTGGGCTGTACTCAAAGAAGACGGTTGTGCCAGGAACGGTCGCAACAAGATCTAAGCAAATCTGAGCGCCATCGGTTGCGATCTTCTTGATTCCCTCTTTATCTTGCCCAAAGACCACTCGGCGTTGCAGGGTTGAGGTCGAGTTATACAAGTGGATGACAACTTGCTTGGCACCCTTGATCGATTCGAAGGTGCGTTCAATAAGCGGACGACGCGCTTGGGTTAAAACCTGGATCACAACATCATCTGGAATTAAATCTTCCTCGATAATTTTTCGCACAAAATCAAAATCGAGTTGCGATGCGCTGGGGAAACCAACTTCAATCTCCTTGTAACCCATCTTGACCAAGAGATTGAACATGGTCAACTTGCGATGCGGATCCATAGGATCAATAAGGGCCTGATTGCCATCGCGTAGATCAACCGAACACCACTGTGGGGCTTTGGTGATGCGCTTTGAGGGCCAGGTGCGATCTGCTAAATCAACGGGGATAAATGGTGCGTATCGATGCACCGGCATCGTGGAAGGTTGTTGGTCTGGATATTTCATGAACTTGCTCCTTTAAATTCGCTGGGGCTCTTTGCCGTCTGATTGGTTAACCGGCAAGGCAAAACCCCCGCGAGCGAGGTGACCGGTTAGTTGGCCCCGCCGCGGCAGCGAAGGAGGAGGCTGCGTGTGTTCACAAATGTAGGTTACTAGAGCCCGTGAGCAGCAGCAACCGCCGCATAGCGGATCTGTCCATCGTGAACATTTAAGCCCGAACCTAGCGCTGGATCACTTGAAACCGCCGCCTGCCAGCCCAAATCAGCGATAGCTACTGCATATTTGATGGTGGCGTTAGCGAGTGCATACGTTGAAGTCGCGGGTACCGCACCTGGCATATTGGCCACGCAGTAGTACAAGGAATCATGAATTTTGAATGTTGGTTCAGCATGTGTTGTGGCGCGAGATCCTTCGAAACAACCGCCTTGATCGATTGCGACATCAACTAAGACAGAACCGGGTTTCATCTTCGCAACTAAATCTTGGGTGACGAGTTTTGGAGCTTTGGCACCAGGTACGAGTACCGCACCAATAACTAAATCAGCTGCCATACATTGTTGTTCAATCTCGTATTTAGATGAGGCGAGGGTCTTTACCTGACCCGCGAAGATTTGATCAATCTCGGCAAGACGCGCCAAGTTGAGATCGAGGATGGTGACATCAGCATGCATGCCATGCGCAATCGTTGCCGCTGCAACTCCAACAACTCCCCCACCA
>DAIOGE010000035.1:0-10133 GCA_036745375.1 Candidatus Nanopelagicaceae bacterium | reverse complement strand
CTCTTACAAAGGGTGCGCGATGAGGCACACCGTTTTGCCATCAACTTCCATCGCTCCAAGCGGTCAGCGGTGATGTTGGAATCCCTGCTTGATGAGATTCCTCTTTTGGGTGAGGTGAGGCGCAAAGCCTTGCTCGATCGATTTGGATCGGTGAGCGCGATAAAGAAGGCGAGCGTTGAAGAGATCGCCGCGATTCCCGGCATAGGGGAGAAGATCGCTTTAATTATTGAGAACTCCCTACGTCCAGAGCCTGATTCGCTTCCCTCCATCGACATGGGAACGGGCGAGATCCACGGATAGACTTCTCGATGTGAATCGGAAAGTCGTCGTAATTACCGGCATGAGTGGAGCTGGTAGATCAACGGTGGCTCACGCCCTGGAGGATCTCGGTTGGTATGTCGTCGACAACCTGCCACCTGCGCTCCTAGCAAATCTCTGCGACATGGCGGCAAATACTGCCTCGCGCATCGCAGTAGTCATTGATGTACGCGGCCGGGAATTCTTCGGAACTTTGAGTAGCGCACTGAGCGAGATTGCTGATCGCGGCGTTGAACGTCAGGTTCTCTTTGTAGATGCTAATGATGATGTACTAGTGCGCAGATTCGAATCAACCAGACGTCCACACCCCTTGCAAGGAAATGATCGAATCCTCGATGGAATTGCAAAGGAGCGCGAACGTTTGCGTGAAGTCAGATCTGTCTCAGATGTTCTCATCGACTCATCTTCCTTCAACATTCACCAGCTCGAACAGAAGATCGCTGAACTCTTTGCTACATCGACAACTGCTGACCTGCGTGTAAATGTTCTCTCCTTCGGTTACAAATATGGAATACCAGTCGATGCAGATCTTGTAATGGATTGCAGATGCATCGCGAACCCACATTGGGATCCGCAACTTCGACCACTTACGGGGCTAGATGCAGCGGTCTCTGAAAGAGTTTTAAATACCGAAAATGTGCAGGATTTCTTAGAGAAATATCAATCGCTTTTCGAGACGATGGCCTCAGGCTTCTTTCAAGAAGGCCGCAAATATTTAACACTGGCTATCGGATGCACTGGAGGAAAACATCGGAGCGTGGCGGTCGCGGAAGAGTTAGCTCGCCGTTTTAACGCTCGCGGAACAGTAGGAGACCAGCGCATTGAAGCAACTGCAATACACCGTGACTTAGGTCGTGAAATCTAAGGTATGAACCATCAGCGTGTAGTAAGTCTTGGTGGTGGTCATGGTTTGGCCGCGACTCTTACAGCAATGCGCGGAGTTACCTCGGAGATAACCGCGGTCGTGACCGTTGCCGACAACGGCGGATCAAGTGGTCGATTGCGCGATCAATTTGGGTCGTTGCCACCAGGAGATCTGCGCATGGCGTTGGCGGCGCTCTGCAGCGATGACGATTGGGGTCGTGGGTGGGCTGATGTAATGCAGTATCGCTTTCGCGGTGAGGGCGATCTGAGTGGTCATGCTCTCGGCAATCTCTTGATGATGGCTCTTTGGGAGAAGGATGGCGATGCAGTTCGCGGCATTCGCCAGGTTGGAAATCTGCTGCGCATCGTAGGTGACGTTCTTCCCATGTCACTTGATCCATTAGATATTGAGGGAACTTTTAACACCGCATCTGGGCGCACCATCGTCCGGGGTCAGGTACAGGTAGCAACCGCCAAGGGGCGCATCGAATCGCTCCGATTGATTCCCGAAAATCCGCGTGTAACTCCTCAAGTATTAACCGCGATTGCGGCGGCGGATTGGATCACCATTGGGCCAGGCTCTTGGTTCTCCAGCGTTATGCCGCATCTACTCCTACCTGAATTGGCTACCGCCGTCGTCAACTCTCCCGCCAAGCGAATCATGGTTCTCAACCTGCCAGAGCCTGACTCGGTCGATGAATTTGCTGGCTCCTCGGCTGAGGATCATCTGGAATTTGTCTTGCACCATCTGCCGCATCTGCGGATCGATTTTGCGATCGTTGATCCCGCCGCGATAGAGAAGAGTTCAAAACTTAAAGGTTTAGTTGAGGGTTTAGGCGGAGAGTTGGTTGTTGCACCTCTAGCCCAATCTCCAGGTAGTTACCACCACGATGTAAAAAAACTTCGTGCAGTTTTCGCCCACATTATGGAGTGAACCCTGCTTAGATTGCCGTATGGCAATGACTGCATCAGTGAAAGACGAGTTGAGTCGACTCAATATTTCAAAGCCATGTTGCCGCAAATCCGAAGTATCCGCACTTTTGCGTTTCGCCGGGGGACTCCATATCTCCGCAGGGAAGATAGTTATTGAAGTTGAACTAGATACGGCGCAGGCAGCGAGGCGGCTCCGCAAAGATATTGCCGAAATTTATGGGCACGATAGTGAGTTATCAGTTCTCTCTCCAAGTGGATTGCGTAAGGGGAGTAGATATGTAGTGCGCGTTGCATCTGAGGGTGATGCGCTGGCGCGCCAAGCAGGATTGATCGATGCGAATGCTCGCCCCATCCGTGGGTTACCACCTCAAGTTGTCTCAGCGGGAATCTGTGATGCAGAAGCAGCGTGGCGCGGCGCATTTTTAGCTCATGGCTCTCTCACCGAACCTGGACGCTCATCCGCCCTTGAAATAACCTGTCCTGGTCCTGAAGCCGCCCTTGCGCTTGTCGGTGCAGCGCGGCGATTAGGTATTACTGCGAAGGCGCGCGAGGTAAGAAACGTAGATCGTGTAGTAATTCGTGATGGAGATGCGATTGGAGCTCTGCTCACCAGGCTCGGAGCCCATGAGAGCGTCTTGGCTTGGGAGGAGCGCCGAATGCGGCGGGAGGTGAGGGCTACCGCTAATCGTTTAGCCAACTTTGATGATGCAAATCTCAGGCGTTCTGCCCGAGCCGCCGTTGCGGCAGCCGCGCGTGTTGCGAGAGCACTTGAAATATTGGGTGAAGAGATCCCATCTCACTTAAAAGAGGCCGGTGAATTACGCATAAATTACGGTCAAGCGAGCCTAGAAGAGCTTGGTTCCTTAGCCTCGCCCCCTATGACGAAGGATGCGATTGCAGGGCGAATTCGCCGGCTTTTGGCGATGGCTGATAAGCGGGCCCACGATCTGGGCATTCCCGATACCGAGGCGGGGTTGAGCCCAGAATTATTGGCTGAATAGCCTCACTGATAGGATTTTGCCATCACAACGTTGTGACTCTTAATTGTGCTTCTGGAAAATTTCATTATTTGAGAAGGTGGGAAATAAAGTGATTCGTGTTGGAATTAATGGTTTTGGTCGCATTGGACGTAACTTCTTCCGAGCTGCTCTGCTCTCGGGAGCCGATTTCGAGATTGTTGGAATCAACGACCTCACAGATAATCACACCCTTGCCCACCTTTTGAAGTATGACTCGATTCTGGGTCGCCTTGGTCTTCCAGTTACTTATACCGAGGACTCAATCACCGTTGGAGATAAGACCATCAAGGTCTTCGCCGAGCGCGATCCAGCAAACTTGCCATGGGCAGCCCTGAATGCAGATATCGTCGTTGAATCAACCGGCTTCTTCACCAAGGCCGCCGATGCAAAGAAGCACATCACTGCTGGCGCCAAGAAGGTCATCATCTCTGCCCCTGCAACCGATGAAGACATCACAATCGTCCTCGGTGTCAACGAGGATAAGTACGACGCTGCCGTTCATAACGTCATTTCAAATGCATCATGCACAACCAACTGCCTTGCACCAATGGCAAAGGTTCTCGATGAGGAGTTCGGAATTCTTCGCGGCCTCATGACCACAGTGCACGCGTACACCAACGATCAATCTCTCCACGATCAACCACACAAGGATCTTCGCCGCGCTCGCGCAGGTGCACTTTCCATTATCCCAACATCAACCGGTGCCGCTAAGGCGATCAGCCTCGTGCTTCCAAACCTCAAGGGCAAGCTCGATGGATATGCACTCCGCGTTCCAGTCCCAACAGGTTCTGCAACAGATCTCACCGTTGAACTCGCTCGCGAAGTAAGCGCAGCTGAGATCAACGCAGCGATCAAGAAGGCTGCTGAGGGTCCACTTAAGGGAATTCTGCGTTACACCGAAGACCCAATCGTTTCGGCAGATATCGTCACAGATCCAGCATCGTGTATCTTCGATGCAGGACTTACCAAGACAATTGGAACCACAGTGAAGGTCCTCGGTTGGTACGACAATGAGTGGGGCTACTCAAATCGCCTCGTTGATCTCGTATCGTTTGTAGGTAAATCTCTCTAATGAGCTTCACTGCGCTTCAATCACTTGATGTAGCAGGCAAGCGAGTTCTGCTCCGGTGCGACCTCAACGTCCCTATTAAAGAGGGCGTCATCAGAGATGATGGTCGCATCCGGGCATCGCTTCCGACTATTAAATATCTCATCGATAATGGCGCGAGCATCGTTATCACTGCCCACTTAGGTCGCCCAAAGGGTGAGCGCAATCCAGATATGACTCTTGCACCAGTAGCTCATCGCCTTGGCGATCTACTTGGATCACCCGTCATCTTCTCCTCCGAAATCGTCGGCGCAGATGTAGATGCCAAGAAGGCTGCATTGCTTCCTGGACAAGTACTTTTGCTCGAGAACATTCGTTATGAAGCGGCTGAGACCTCTAAAGATGAGTCCGAGCGTGTTGCACTTGCTACACAGCTTGCTCATGGGATGGATCTCTTCGTCAGTGATGGATTTGGAGCAGTTCACCGTAAGCATGCCTCGGTCTACGACGTTGCCAAGATTCTGCCCAATGCAGCTGGTTTCCTCGTGGCTGCAGAGATTGAAGTTCTTAAGAAGCTCACTGAAAATCCAGATCGTCCGTATGGTGTTGTTCTTGGCGGAGCTAAGGTCTCGGACAAGATCGGCGTAATTAAGAATCTGCTTGGAAAAGTTAACGTCCTCGCTATTGGTGGCGGAATGCTCTTCACATTCCTCAAAGCTCAAGGCCACGAAATTGGAACTTCTCTCGTCGAACTCGATCTTCTCGATGATGTTAAGAAGTTGCTCCAAGAAGCAAAAGATCTTGGTGTAGAACTACTACTTCCGACAGATATCGTCGTAGCACCTGCCTTTGCGGCAGATGCCACTCCGACATTGGTAAGTGCCAGTTCTATTCCGGCTGATCAAATGGGTCTAGATATTGGACCGGAGAGCGCAGCAGCATTTGCTGCCGCTATTGAAAAGTGCCACACCGTTTTCTGGAATGGCCCTATGGGAGTATTTGAATTCCCTAACTTTGCTAACGGAACCAAAGTCGTTGCGGAGGCGCTCACGAAGGTGCAAGGCATCTCAGTAGTTGGCGGAGGAGACTCAGCCGCTGCGGTTCGTGCACTTGGGTTTAAAGATGAGCAGTTTGGTTACATTTCGACCGGTGGTGGAGCTTCACTGGAGTATCTAGAAGGCAAGCCACTACCTGGGATTGAGGTTCTTAATAATGCGTAAGCCATTGATTGCTGGAAACTGGAAGATGAATCTCAATCATCTCGAGGCAATTGCGGTAACTCAGAAGCTCTCTTACTCTCTTGAGGAGAAAGATTTCGATGCCGTCGATGTCGCGGTATTCCCGCCATTCACCGATATTCGCTCAGTTCAAACGTTGATTGACGGGGACAGACTGCGCCTCACCTATGGTGCGCAAGATCTCTCTCCTGAAGCCTCTGGCGCATTTACTGGAGATATCTCAGGTTCAATGCTCAACAAACTTGGCTGCACCTATGTTCTAGTCGGCCATTCAGAGCGTCGCACCATTCATGGTGAGAGCGATGCCTTGGTCGCTGCCAAGGCGAAGGCAGCTCTGGCGAACGAGATCATCCCAGTTCTCTGTATCGGCGAGGATCTTTCGGTTCGCGAATCTGGCAAGCAGGTGGAGTTTGTCGTGGCCCAGTTGACCGCTTCGGTGGCTGGACTCCATAAGCCTGATCTCAAGAAGGTTGTCTTTGCCTACGAACCCGTCTGGGCCATTGGCACGGGAAAGACCGCTACGCCAGCAGATGCTCAGGAAGTCTGTGCCGCTATCCGAGAAGCTCTACGTGATATCGGCAGCGATGAGATCGCTGATAACGCCAAGATTCTCTACGGCGGCTCCGTTAAGTCGGCAAATATCGTCGATATTATGCGCGAGGCCGATGTCGATGGTGTTTTGGTCGGGGGAGCGAGCCTTGATCCTGAGGAATTCGCCCGAATCGCTAAGTACCACCGCGTAGCGACTAGCGCTTAGCACGCTATCCTTACCCTCTGGCTCGAAAGAGTCTAAAAAGTCGATCGAAGTGATCTAGCCCTGCCCTGCAGGGGGATGAAATAAAAGGAGCCGGACCGTGGTTTTAGCTTTATCAATAGTTCAAGTGATCACGAGCGTCCTCATGATCCTTCTGGTTCTGCTCCATAAGGGCAAGGGAAGCGGTCTCTCGGATCTCTTCGGTGGCGGAGTTTCCTCTACCTATGGTGGTTCCTCAGTCGTGGAGAAGAACCTGGACCGGATCACGATCGTGGTGGGCGGTCTCTGGTTCGCGGGAGTAGTGGCGCTAAGCCTTTACCTCAAGTAATCAGATCACGCGGCAAGTTTTAGGTAGTACAAAGTAGTAATAATTTTAGAGGAGTAAAAAATGGCAGGAAGTGCAATCCGCGGTAGTCGCGTCGGTGCTGGCCCAATGGGTGAGGCTGAGCGTGGTGAGGCGATAGCTCGCTTTCGCGTCTCATACTGGTGCGCCAATGGCCACGAAACTCGTCCATCTTTTGCCGAGGATGGCACAGTGGCAATTCCAAATGAGTGGGATTGTCCTCGTTGTGGTTTCCCAGCAGGTCTAGATAAAGATAAGCCACCGATGCCGGTTAAGAATGAGCCATACAAGACTCACTTGGCTTATGTTAAAGAGCGTCGCACTGAAGCTGAAGCCGAGAAGATTTTGGGAGATGCTCTCGCAAAACTTCGCGGCGAAGATTAAATCTTCTTCAGCTCTTCCAGGAGCAACGCTAAACCCGCTTCTCTGTTCTTGAGGTGGATTCTTACGAGCGGAAATTTTCTATCCGCTAGCGCTTGTCCATCACCCAGAGCTTGAGCCATTAAAAGAGTGTGGAAAGAGAAGTTCTGATGGGGGATCGCTAAATCGCCCTGGTTCTCTCCGGTGATCTGTAGGAAGGCGCCGTTGTGCTGCCCGCCTTTATGAAATTGTCCCGTCGAGTGCAAGAAGCGCGGTCCCCAACCAAAGGTTGTTCCCTTGCCACTCTTGGTAGCGATCACCTCACGCAGAGCAGGGGCGCTCTCATCAATGCCGCGCGATAGGTAAGCCATGATTGCGATGTAATGACTATCTATCTTTAGGAAATCTTTGAGTTGACCTTCAAGTGACTCCGCCGTTGAAGAACTGTAAATCGAGAGCAGATCATTAGAAAACGATGGTTTGTATTGCGGAACCTTTCCATCATTCCAGGTAGAAAGGAGAGCCCCGGTTCGTTCTTTCGCCTCGGTGACATTTGGCTGATTGAAGGGATCTACCTGCAAGCTATAGCCGAGGAGTGCTGTGACCCACTCCCACAAGATGAATTGTTCTCCAAGAGATCCCGTGACAACCAGATCTCCTTGTGATGAGCTATCAAAACCAATCTTCAAACCAGCTCCAGCGATTGGAGCGCTGCCCGATTCGATCGTAATAGGAAGGCGACCGGTCTGGTTTTTGCCAGTTGATTCCGCGATGAGTTGTTCAATCCAGTCAGAAATACCTGGCAGATCTGAACCCGCATCGAAGAAGGCAACGCTCTGCTCACCCTTATCAAAGATGGTTGCTGCTATTTCAACGACACTTGAATTCTCTGTAGTAAAAGTAGCGGCAGCGGCATCATCTAAAAGTATGGAGACATCAACCCCGATAAGAGCTGCGGGAACTAAACCGAAGGCAGAGAGCGCGCTGTAACGACCACCGACATTGGGATCTGCATTGACCACTCGCAATCCATCTGCGCGTGCTGACTTATCTAAAGGCGAACCGGGGTCGGTCACGATCACAAAATGATCGGCTGGATTAAGTCCTGCGTCTTGGTAGACCTTGGTAAAGAAGGCCTTATGTGAAGCGGTTTCAATAGTTGAGCCTGATTTGGATCCAACTACAACAAGGCTATGTGCCAAATCAGTAGGAATCGCCGCCTTGATCTGGTCAGGATCTGTCGTATCAAGAACCGTGAGCGATTTTTTGAATGTCTTTGCAATCACTTCTGGGGCGAGGGATGAACCACCCATTCCTGCTAGAACGATCGAGGAAATTTCACGGGTGCGGGCCCACGCAGTCAGAGCATCCAGCTCTGGCAGCAGCGCTCGTGAGCTCGTTGGCAGATCAATCCAGTTAAGGCGGATAGCTGCCTCTGCCTCGGCTTCTGGACCCCACAAGGTGTGATCCTTGGCAGCGAGTCGAGTCAGAATTGCGTTGAGCGAACTCTTGGTCGCATTGGTAGCAATTGATAACGCTGAACCAGATACAGAGATCATTTATGACACCGCACTTACATTGTCTAGTAGTTCTTGCCAGGCATCGGCAAATTTCTTAACTCCATCTTTTTCTAGGAAGGCCACGACATCAGCAAAATCTATTCCTGCCTCGGCCAGCGCCACGAAGTGCTCGTGGGCACTTGGAATAGCTGAAGTGATGGTGTCACCGCGAACAACGCCGTGGGCGCGAACTTCATTCAGGGTTGCTTCGGGCATTGTGTTAACGCAATGCGGCGCAATCAGTTCGACGACATAACGTGTCGAGTCATATGCCTTGTCCTTTACTCCTGTTGAAGCCCAGAGTGGACGCTGCTGATTTGCACCCTTTGCTTCCAGTGCGGCCCATCGAGGGGATGCAATAACGCCTAGGTAGGCCTCATATGCAAGCACTGCATTTGCAATGGCAGATTTGCCGCGTAGGGGAGAGCCTGCAGCGATTGCATCCAGGCGCTTATCAATTTCGGTATCGATGCGTGAGACGAAGAATGATGCCACAGAGTGAATCTCGTTTATTGGTAGCCCTGCTGCGAGTCGATCTTCAAGACCTGACAAGTAGGCATCCATGACCTTTTCGTAACGTTCAACAGAGAAGATAAGGGTCACGTTGATGCTGATCCCTGCGGCGGTCAACTGCCGAATCGCGGGTAAGCCTTCAAGAGTGGCGGGAACTTTAACTAATAAATTCGGTCGATTAATGAGCGACCATAAGGACTTTCCTTGTTCGACGGTTGGTTCAGTCTCATGGGCTAGGAAGGGATCAACCTCAATGCTCACTCGACCGTCCACATGGTTCGAAGCCTCATACGTTGAGGTAAAGAGATCGCATGCTGCAGTTACATCCGAGGTTGTCAGTTCTGTGATGATCGCTGCGGTATCAGCACCCTTGGCTTTCAATGCCAAGACATCATCTTTATAGAGCGCTGAACCTTTGATGGCTGCAGAAAAGATACTTGGGTTAGTAGTAACACCGACCACATTCGACGATGCGATCAGTTCGGCCAAGCTTCCGCTTTGTAGTCGATCGCGGGAGAGATCATCTAGCCAGATTGATACTCCGGCTGCGCTAACATCTTGAAGATTTGATGACATTACTTGCCCGCCTTCGCTAGTGAACTCTTAGCTGCAGCAACGACAGCCTCTGGAGTAAACCCAAACTCTTTGAAGAGTATTCCTGCGGCCGCTGAGGCACCAAAGTGGTTGAGTCCTACAGAGACTCCAGAGTCACCCACATACTCGCGCCACCCAGCTGTAACGCCAGCTTCGACGCTAACTCGGGCTTTCACTGCAGATGGAAGCACTGAATCTTTGTAGGCTGAATCAGTCTCTTCAAACCATTCTAGACATGGAGCGCTAACGACGCGGGCATGAATTCCTTCGGCCGCTAGAAGCGCTTGTGCTGCTATCGCCAAAGCGACTTCAGAGCCAGTGGCGATCAAGATTACATCCAGTGGACCAGCAGCCTCGCTCACTACATATGCACCATTGGCAACACCCTCGGCACTTGCAAAGACGGTGCGATCAATGACGGGAAGATTCTGACGAGATAAGGCGAATCCTGCTGGCTTTGCACGAGTTATTACTTCGCGCCATGCGATCGAGGTTTCGTTGGCATCAGCAGGGCGAATCACTGCCAAATTAGGAATCAATCGAAGTGAAGCTACATGCTCAACTGGCTGGTGAGTGGGTCCATCTTCGCC
>DAIOGE010000034.1:0-10196 GCA_036745375.1 Candidatus Nanopelagicaceae bacterium | reverse complement strand
AAAAAGAGAGACATATGTCCCGCGACATGAGAGACATATGTCCCGACACATCACATGGTGGGCAGTGAGGGTTTCGAACCCCCGACATCTTCGGTGTAAACGAAGCGCTCTACCGCTGAGCTAACCGCCCGGTATTGAGTGCCCCACTGTACCTGAGGAAGTGGGGCACGCCAAAAATCATCAAGAAATAGCGCTTTTTCTTAGAGGGAAGCGAGCGCAGCCTTGTAATCGCCAATGTTGCGAGCATCGCCCATGCCATTGACTACCTGCCAGCGCAGAACTCCTTCTTTGTCGATGATGAAGGTGCCGCGGAAGGCACAGCCACGCTCCTCGTTAAATACGCCGTAGGCCTTAGCTGCTGCGCCATGTGGCCAGAAATCTGAGAGAACAGGGAAGTTATATCCCTCTTGGGTAGCGAATACTTTTTGAGTAAACATTGAATCACAGGAAACCGCTAATAGCTCTGCGTTCTCATTCTGGAATGAGGAGAGATCATCGCGGAGCGCGCACAACTCACCGGTGCAAGTGCCTGTGAAGGCGAACGGAATGAATACAACGACAACATTCTTCTTGCCCTTAAATGATGACAAGGTAACTGCTTCACCAAATTGACTGATGAGAGTGAAATCTGGAGCTGGTTGGCCGATGGTCAAAGACATATGTTCTACTTTCCTTAGCGTTTGGCACTCTTTCGAGCGACTAATTTTGTCGCAGTCCAATTTGGTGCAACTAAAAATGAGACAGTCTGTGTCAGGCCTGCTGTTGGAGCGGCATCTTGGATATCACTCGGTTCAACATGTCCTGCAATGCCAACTTTAGGGGTAAGTAGCCATATCGGCCCGTTTTCGCTGAGGTAGGTAAGGCCATCAACGAGATCATCGACGAGATCTCCATCACCGTCACGCCACCACAGGATCACCGCGTCAACGACCTCATCGAGGTGGCCCGTTAGCAGGGTTGTTTCGATCTTGGCCTCAATGGCGAGCCGCAACTGATCATCGCAGTCGCTGTCATAGCCGACCTCAAGTATGAGTTCACCCGGCGTCAGCCCGAGTCGATCAACGCTTGCAGATAACCCCTGTGGGGAGTTCACCAGAACCTCCACCTCTCTATGGGCTTGCCCAGCCCCTCGGGCTCACCCAGCGGGGCGAGTAGGAGTAGTCCACTCAACTTCTCGCGTGAGCGCAAGCCTTTTGATGTGAATAAACTGCTCCCATGAGCGAAGCGAGCGGTTTCAACCAATTCATCGATACCCCGAATAATCTGATCGACCAGTTGGTTGATTTGGACCCTCAGGAGACCGCGGAGTGGAAAGCCTCCCTGGACTCCCTGCTTCAAGCCGCCGGTCCTACCCGTGCCCGCTACATCATGCTCTCTCTTTTACAACATGCTCAGGAAAACAAATTGGGAGTCGGAGCGCTTCGCACCACCGACTACATCAACACCATTCCTTCAACTCGTGAAGCAGATTTTCCTGGCGATGAAGCGATCGAGCGCCGCATTCGCGCCATAATCCGTTGGAACGCGGCGATCATGGTGCATCGCGCGCAACGTCCTGGAATCGGAGTTGGCGGACACATCTCAACATTCGCCTCCTCTGCATCTTTATATGAAGTCGGCTTCAACCATTTCTTCCGCGGACAAGATCACCCCGGTGGCGGAGATCAAATTTTCTTCCAAGGCCATGCCAGCCCTGGCATGTACGCCCGCGCCTTCGTTGAAGGTCGCCTGACTGAACATCAGATGGATGGCTTCCGCCAAGAGCTATCGCATTCAGGTGGCGGACTTTCGTCCTATCCACATCCACGTTTGATGCCAGAGTTCTGGCAGTTCCCAACGGTTTCAATGGGACTTGGTCCAATTAATGCAATTTATCAAGCGCGTTATAACCGCTACCTCCACGGCCGTGGCATAAAAGACACCTCAGATCAAAATGTCTGGGCATTCCTTGGAGATGGTGAGTGCGATGAGCCAGAGACTTTGGGCGCAATCAGCTTGGCAGCTCGCGAAGGACTCGACAACCTTAACTTTGTTATCAACTGCAACCTGCAACGCCTCGATGGACCAGTACGCGGTAACGGCAAGATCATTCAAGAACTTGAGTCGATCTTCCGTGGAGCAGGTTGGAATGTCATCAAGGTTGTATGGGGACGCGAATGGGATGAACTCCTCGCAAATGATCGCGATGGGGCACTCGTTGATTTGATGAACCGCACCACTGATGGTGACTATCAGACATTCAAGGCTGAAAGCGGCGCCTATGTGCGCGAACACTTCTTCGGCCGTGATCCTCGCACTGCTGCACTGGTCGCAAATTGGTCTGATGAAAAGATCTGGGGACTTAAGCGCGGTGGCCATGATTACCGCAAACTATTCTCTGCTTACAAGGCTGCGACTGAGAAGAATGGCAAGCCAACTGTCATCTTGGCGAAGACGATTAAGGGTTGGACCCTCGGTTCGCATTTCGAGGCTCGTAACTCGACGCACCAGATGAAGAAGATGACTCACGAAGATCTCATCCAATTCCGTGACACCTTGCATATTCCACTTCCAGATTCTGCAATCGATGCCAAGGTACCTGCTTACTACCATCCAGGCGTTGACTCTGAAGAGTACAAATACATGATGGAGCGCCGTCGTGAGCTCGGTGGTTCTGTACCAACTCGCCGCAAGATTTCACGTCCGCTTCCACAGCCTGCTGATTCAACCTACGAATCTGTAAAGCGTGGATCTGGTCAGCAAGAAGTCGCAACCACCATGGCATTCGTTCGTCTGCTCAAGGATTTGGTTAAAGATCCAGAGATCGGCAAGCGCTTTGTTCCGATCATTCCTGATGAGGCTCGCACATTTGGAATGGATAGCCTCTTCCCAACTCTCAAGATCTACTCCCCTCTCGGTCAGACATATGCATCTGTTGACCGTGAATTGATGTTGTCCTACAAGGAATCAACCTCTGGTGTGATTTTGCACGAAGGAATTAATGAGGCTGGTTCAACCGCTTCATTCACCGCAGTCGGCTCTTCATACTCAACTCACGATGAGCCAATGATTCCGATCTACATCTTCTACTCAATGTTTGGTTTCCAACGCACCGGAGATGCTTTCTGGGCCGCTGCCGATCAGATGTGCCGTGGTTTTGTTGTGGGAGCTACTGCTGGACGCACCACTCTCAACGGAGAAGGCTTACAGCACGAAGATGGGCACTCGCTCCTTCTCGCCTCAACTAACCCTGCGGTTGTTGCCTATGACCCAGCATTCGGTTACGAAGTTGGTCATATCGTTAAAGATGGACTGCGCCGCATGTATGGCGAAAACAGTGAGAATGTCTACTACTACCTCACCGTGTACAACGAGCCTTATGTCCAACCTGCAGAACCCGAGAACCTTGATGTCGAAGGTCTTCTCAAGGGTATGTATCTCTATTCGCCAGCGACCAAGAAGGGCAAGAACGAGGTAAACCTCTTAGCGTCTGGAGTCTCGCTCAACTGGGCCCTTAAGGCGCAGCAACTCTTGCAAGATGATTTCGGAATCAGTTCAGATGTCTGGTCGGTAACTTCTTGGAACGAGTTACGTCGCGATGGCCTTGAGACCGATCGTCATAACCTTCTCAACCCTCATGATCAGCGCACCGCTTATGTCACGCGCAAACTCAAGGCCTTTGATGGTCCTGTCATCGCGGTAAGTGATTTCATGCGTGCGGTTCAAGATCAGATCGCACCATGGGTTCCACAAGATTTCTACTCTCTTGGAACAGATGGATTTGGAATGTCAGATACTCGCGGAGCGCTGCGACGTCACTTCAAAGTCGATGCTGAATCAATCGTGGTTGCCACTCTCGCACAGCTTGCAAAGAATGGCGAGATTAAGGCCAAGGTTGTTCAAGAGGCGATCGATAAGTATCAGATTGAAGATGTCACCGCTGCAGATGCTGGTAACACCGAAGGATCTGGTTGATCTTTAACGAGTTGCTTGGGCCTTTACTTCCCGAGGTCCAAGTTTCTTGAAGAAGGAGAGCGAGATCATTAGCGCTCCAGGAATCATGAGCGCGTAAGTAATTGTCGTGCTTTGGGCAACCCACGAGATGATCAACTGAACCACGAACGAGAGCGCTGAAATCGCCAATCCGAGTTGAGCTACCACTACCCCGGCAGGGAGATTGGATCGCGCGCTAGCTATTTGGGTAATAAATCCGGCAAAGAATGAACCACAGAGACCGCCAATAAAGAATCCAAGAATCTCCAGGGTGAAGGCGGCGGCAAAACTATGTGGAGCTGCGAATTTTGCTAGAAGCAGGAAGATCATAAAACTACTGCCGCCAATACGAGAAGAAATCCGAATCCAGTAGGCCTCCGGCTTAATCGCTAAGAGTCGGTGCGCGTTCAACCTACCTGTAGTCATTCCCAGCATAAACATTAAATAAGGGACGATGCTGAGGGTTGTGCTTGCCTTTATCTCTTGGTGAGATGACAAAGTCACCCAGTTATTTGTGGAAAATTCGACCATCACCGCACACAAGTAGGCGATTGCTATATATCGATCAGTAGTCAACATTGCAAAGGCGCTCTTAATACCTACAGGGGGTTCAGATTCATCACGCTTCTCAGAACCGGAAATCAGGAAGGGTCTCATCTGGAAAGCCGACCAGAGCGTCCCGACCCACATAGCCCCGACTAGTACATCGATGTGCCAGGCCAGAGAAACGTGTGAGGTAACGATGATTGCTAGAACGGTGGAGATGAGCGTGCCCAAACTCCAGGCCCCATGCATTTTTGGAATTATGCGTTCACCGCTTAATGCCTGGCGGCGAAGCGCCTGATGATGCAAGCCAATGTTGTACGCGTTAAGTCCAAAGGCAAATGCGATGTTAACGATTAAATAAATCCACGGCGTGTGAATGTGCGGCATAGAAATGATGGAGCCATACATAAGTGCGCTCATTGATATGAGAACTGGTCCTACGCCAATTCGATCCACGATCTGACCGGCGACCATCATCGAGAGAACTCCCCCGACCGCGCCAAAACTAATTAAGGTGCCGTAGGTTCCGTTATCTACATGAAGGTTCGCCTTTAAATTAGGCGCGCGCGTTCCAAGTGCCAACGTGGTCATACCAAAATAGAAAAAAAGCAGGAATTGATTTCGTCGCTCCCTGGGTGTGACGATTAAAGTCAAAAGAGTGCGCTCGCTAACTTTTGTCTAGCCTTAATAAGAATGGGGTCTGCTGGATCAACCAACGAGAACAACCCTACAAGATGCTGGCGAATTCCTATACGATCCTCACCACTGGAGATTTTGATTGCAGAAATTAATCGTGAAAAGCCCTCTTCAAATTTTCCTTCTGCTACTTCGCAATCCGCTGCTTGTTTTGCAAGAACTAGATCTGTTGGATTTTGATTGGCCGCCGCAATAACACTGGGAATATCAAATCCTGAGATGCGAAGCAGAAGTTCCACTTGAGCTAAGCCAAGTTGGGCGAGCGCATTACCAGGGGCTCGGTTCAACCAGTCACGGTAGGCCGCGCTTGCAGCGGCGTAATCGCCTTGCTCCAACGCTTCGAGCGCTCTGATCTCCTCGGGTTCTAGCTGTTCTTCAACTTCCGTAGCGCCATCGGGAGCAACGGCTCCAACTCCACGTTCGGCTGCAAGAGAGAGCACCTTGTCGACGACCAAACGAATTTGCGGGGCGGTGGGAACGGTGTCAAAGAGCGGCACTATCTGCTCTTGAATAATCGCTAAGGCGAGCGGGAGCGTTTGGACTTGAAGTGCTTGCGCTACTTCTGGTTGTGCATCGACATTTACATTCCCGAGCAACCAACCTGCTCCCTCTGGCTTAGCCGAATCCTGACTATGTAGTTGACCGAGAGCGCTCATGACCGCTTGAGATTGCGGTGAACGCGGAGACCAACAGATGAGGATGACAACTTGGGCATGCGAGGCGGGCAGAACATCTTGCATCAAATTCGCTTGAGTTATTTCGACACCAGCGGACTCAATATCAATTGGAGGATTTCGAAGTGCGCTCAAATCGACCGCAGAAGCAAAATTTTTAGGAAGAGAACTCATCAACCACTACCGCTTCCTCTTGTTTGGGGATATTTCTATAAGGCAATATTGAACGAATGTAATCCTCTGTGGCATAGGTAATCCCCAGATCTTTGCCAGCCTTCTCACCGAGGTACCAACGGTGCTCCAAGATTTCGTGGAACATCTGTGCTGGTTCTACCCGGCCTTTGAGCTCTTCGGGAACCATATCGATGACTCGGTGATAAGTCTCAGATAACCAGCGGCGAGCGCTATCTTCAATCGGAGGCAGCGGCTTCTTCTCGCGTCCGCGGAAGCGATCGAATGAGGCAAGCAGGCGCTTTGCCTGCAACTCCTCTGCATGAATGCCCATCAATTCATAGAGACGATTCTGGTGATACCCAGCAGCTACAAGCTTCGGTGTGAATTTGAGGGCGCCCTTATCTCCATCGAGGGTGACCTCAACTTCCTCAACAGCGAAACCGAGGTCTTGGACCGCGCGCATCGCCTTCTCGACAGCGTGACGATCGGTTGGATCTAGAACTTGCGGCTCTTTCAGCATGGTCCAGAGTCTGCGGTAGCGAGAGATGACTCGATCAGCGGCGCGAATTGGATCCATGCCGGGATGAAGAAGTCCGGCGCTGGCCAAGTCCTCGAGCTCTGCTGCTACGTTGAATTGAGCGATATCAAGATCATGTTCGCGTTGTCCATTGCTCAACCCGGGTTGGAACTCACCAGTCTCAGCATCTACTAGGTATGCCGCGTACTCGTCGGCATCCTGCCTAAAGAGAGTATTGGAGAGGGAGCAATCGCCCCACCAAAATCCAAGAAGATGGAGTCGAACTAAGAGGAGAGCCAGGGCGTTAGCCATGTTGTTAATTTCGTGGGGCGTGACCTCGCGGCTCATGATTACTCGGTAAGGCAACGAGAAAGGCAGATAGCGGGTCACCAGAGCGACTGGGAGCGGGTTTGCCATGTTATCGAGGCGATTTTCCACGATAGCCACTGGTTCAACGCATGGCGCGTTACGGGTATTGAGTTCGCGCAAGATGGCGTACTCACGAGAGGCAAACTCTTCGACCGTCTCTTTAACCGCAAAGACATCGCGATCGCCCGGGCCGGTTCGAATAAGGCGCACAATGTGGCGCGAGATACCGCGCATGCTGGTGAGACCAGGATCTTCTGGCCAGTCCTCAAGAGCTTTACGCCAGGGCAGAGATGAGAGGGCAAGCATGTCCTCACTCAGACCTGTTATACGAAGCTCGCTCACTGCCCTATCTTCTCGTATTATCAAACTATGGCGCTCAAGAAACCCAAGTTCTCGTTCGGTAATAAGGCCGGCGAAGAGGCGCGCGATGTGACTCCCGCCTCATTTGGAACTCCCGGAGTGCCGGTCGACCGCGGCCACCCCTTCTACTTCGGTTTTCTGGCCGCTGCAGGAGCGGTTATCGCCATCACGATGCTCAAAGCTCTCGCCAGCGCTAGCCAGGTATTTGTCCTGATCATCATCTCGCTCTTCCTGGCAGCTGGACTCAATCCAGCGGTCGAATTTTTCCGCAGGCGTGGCCTCAAGCGTTCTCAGGCAGTACTTGCCGTTGTATTTATCGTCCTTTTATTTGTAGGCATTTTTGCAGCCGTGATCATTCCACCGGCTATTACTCAGGTGAATAACCTCTTTAAGAACGCCCCAAAAATTCTGCAAGAACTTAAATCCAATACTTACATTGGCAATCTCAACAAACATTACGGAATCATCGATTCGCTCCAAGCCAAATTTACCGCTGGGCTACACAATGGCCAGTATGTGATCTCTGCCTTTGGTGGGGTTATTGGTGTAGGCAAGGCCGTAGTCTCGGGTGCAGTCGCAGTGTTGACCGTTCTGATTTTGACTCTCTACTTCTTAGCCTCGCTACCAAGTGTCACTGGAGTTGCTTATCGTTTTGTGCCAGCATCTCGTCGCGATCGTGTCTCCAAAATTACGGATGCAATCATCATCCGAATTGGTGGCTTTGTGAGCGGACAAGCGACAGTTGCATTTATTGCGTCTATCTTCGGATTGATACTTGCTCTCTCACTTAGCCTTCCCTATCCATCTGCAATCGCTGTCCTTGTTTTTGTCTGTGGTGCGATTCCGCTGATCGGACATATCTTAGGAATCACCGCAGTCACTTTGATCGCTCTCAGCAAGAGCCCGACAGACGCGATCATCACGCTCTTGGTATATCTGGCCTATATTCAGATTGAAAATTATCTGATCATGCCTCGCATCATGCGTAGATCGCTGGCTATACCAGGAGTCATCACGATCATCGCCGCATTAATTGGAGTTAGCTTGCTGGGAATTGTCGGCGGAATTCTCGCTGTGCCAATCGCCGCCGCGGTCCTATTGATAATTGATGAAGTTGTATTTCCGAAAGCCGATAACTCTTAAATCTCAGTTGGTAGCGGCAATCTGTTAGGAGCTAGATACTTAGTAATTTCACTAAGGATGTAGTGAACGTAGGGTTCTCCCACCCATAGATGTTTGGCGCCATCAACTGGAACTAGAGTCAGGCGGGAAAAATTCTTGAAGCGTTCAATGGCTTGAGTTGGATTTAAATACTCATCGTGTTCAGGCACATAGGCCACTACCGGCCGGGAATCGCTCTGCCAATACTCCACATCACTATCTTGAGCCCGCTGCATGGGTGGACTCAACAAAATCAGGCCTGCAATCCGCGGGTCTTTGGCATATCTCAGCGCTAGATCAGTTCCGAATGACCAACCAACCACCCAGAGGGTCTTTACCTTGAGTTCGTCGAAGCAGTAGTCGATCGCGGCCTGAACATCGAGTCTTTCAGATTCCCCATTGTCGAAGGTGCCCTCGGAGGTTCCAGCCTCGCTTGTGGTTCCACGAGTATTGAAACGGATGATCTGAATCCCTGCCATTGCAGGCAATCTGTTGGCTGCCTTCTTGTAGATATGGCTATCCATCATTCCGCCACCGGCTGGATTGGGGTGCAGGCAGAGCAAAGAGACTTCGGTGCCATCGAGTGGGGTCGCGACCTCACCGATAAGTTTGAGGTTATCCGAGGTGAGTATCGAAATAGGCCTGCGATCGGCGGGAAGAACGGTGCTAGGCCTTATTAACTCGGTCACGAAAGAAGTTTACTCTTAGCCTATGAGTCAGCTAACCGAAATTGTGAGCCACTCCCCTGCAACAGGTGCAGAAGTTGGACGTTATCCAAATACAACCCCCGAAACCATCAACGCATTAGTGGCGAGAGCGAACTCCGCCTCCGCTAATTGGAGAGCGCTGGGCTTTAAAGGCCGCAAGGCAATCTTGCGCGCGTGGGCTCATTACATAAGCGAACATATTGATGAGCTCGCCGCAATCGTTGTTCAAGAGACCGGTAAACCTCAAAGTGATGCGACCCTTGAGATTCTTATTGCAATAGATCAACTTTCATGGGCAGCACGAAATGCGCATCGTTATCTTCGCAATTCACACCGCGCTCCGGGTCTATTAATGGCGAACATGTCCACACATGTTGAATACCAACCATTAGGAGTCGTTGGAGTCATAGGTCCTTGGAACTATCCTGTCTTTACTCCTATTGGTTCGATTGCATATGCACTAGCTGCAGGAAATGGTGTCGTCTTTAAACCGAGCGAATACACCCCGGGTGTTGGCCATTGGCTCGGAGAGTCTTTCAATCACGTTGCACCTCAAGCAAATATATTTTTTGTAGCAACAGGTGGACCCGAAACAGGTGCGGCGCTCACCAAGAGCGCAGTCAATAAAATTGCATTCACGGGATCAACTGCGACCGGTAAGAAAATTGCGGCAAGTTGTGCCGAGAATCTGACTCCTGTCTTAATGGAGTGTGGTGGCACAGATCCAGCGATTATCGATAGAGATTGCGATGTTGATAAAGCAGTTGAAGCAGTGCTCTGGGGAGCGATGGCTAACGCCGGCCAAACATGCGTAGGTATCGAGCGCGTTTATGTTCACCAAGATATTGCGGCTCAATTCATTGAGAAAATTTCACTGCTCGCAAAAGAACTTGTGGTTGGTCGTGACTATGGAGCGGCAACGATGCCTAAGCAGCTTGCGGTCATTGATGCTCACATCAAAGACGCAGCTAAGTTGGGGGCGGAATTTATTGTGGGATCAGCAGATTCCGTCCAAGCTCC
>DAIOGE010000033.1:0-10208 GCA_036745375.1 Candidatus Nanopelagicaceae bacterium | reverse complement strand
AACTTTTAAAACTCTCGGGTGAAACTACTCGTCCCCGCAGGGAAGACATTGCGTGCGCGATCACAGCTACTCCACCTGCCGCTTTGATATGGGCAATTACCACTTCTGGGGTGGGCGAGTAATGAGCTACGTAAAATGGGGAGTCATTGTGAAGCACTTCAGCAAAGACCTCTTCGCGCGACTTCATGTAACCCTTTGAAATTAAGGCATCTGCCAGGTGTGGACGGCCAAGAGTTGCTCCATCTGATAGTTCGGCTTCAACATCCTCCATTGAGATTTCATACCCAGCAGCCTGTAATCGCGCAATAATCTTGTGCATCCGACCAATTCGATTGTCGCGAGTCTCCGCCATCATCGTTCTCAAAGCTTGGTTCTCTGGATCAAAGAGTAGGCCCAGCATGTGCACGCTGATTCCATCATCAGTCTGACACGATATTTCAGAGCCGAGTACTAAATCGAGTCCAGGTCGAAGCCACTCTTGCGCCTCATCCCAACCAGCCACAGTGTCGTGATCGGTGAGGGCGATTGTTGTTAAGCCCGCTGCATGTGCTTTGTTGATGAGTTCGGCAGGTGTATCAGTCCCATCGCTGAAATTAGAGTGAGTGTGCAGATCAATCACTTTCCACCTTATTTCTTAGAACAAAAATGGCACAGCCAACGAGTAGACCAATGATTCCAGGAATCGTTCCCGCCGATGGATGTTGGTGCAACCAGAACCACGCGATGATTGCAGCAACTGGCACTTCAAAGAATACGACGAGCGAGACCACTACCGGAGAGACTCGTTTGAGGGTCATATTGAAAAGTGTATGACCCAAGAACTGCGCACCGACAATCAACCCCAGTAGGTAGATCCACTGAATTGCTGGAAAGTGCAACAACGGAGAATCGGTCAGCCAACTTCCTAGCAATGTGGTGGCCGCACAAGAACTAAAACACACGGTCGTATAACTTGATGTGGGTAGTGACTTTTGAACCCCAGAACCAATGATCATGTAAGCAGCAGAGAGGGCTCCGCAGAGAATTCCAAAGAGATCTCCGACAAATGCTCTGGTTGAGACTGTGAAATCAACTCCGGTAATTAAGAAGAGCGAAGCGAATGCCAGAAACATTCCTCCCAGCGACTGCGTGGAAATTCTGGCACCGCGTATCTTCATATATAAGGCGGCGAAGATAGGTTGGAATGCAGCGAGAGCAGTTCCTGCTGCCACCGTCGTAAAACGCATCGAAGCAAAGAAGGTGAGAAAGTGAGCGGCGAGGATTACTCCGGCTAGGGCCGATACTGCAATTAAGCGACGGTTTTTGCGAGCAGTTAATTCTCCAGATCTAATGGCAAAGGGAGCCATGATCAGTGCTCCGCCCAGATTGCGCCAGAAGATCAAGGTAGAGATCGGCATGGAGCTCTTAGCAATTAAAGGCCCCGATGACCCGATACCAAAAATCCCTGCTACCAAGAATGGAATATCGCGCCCCTGGGGCAGAGCGGTGTGATCGTGGGTTCGAGTACTCACAAGTTAAATCACAAGTTAAAGATGAACCAGAATTGTGCCAATACACATACGGCCACCAGCGTAATAATCGATCCATACAACGCTTTAGCTCTTGGCCCAGATGCGAATTCACCCATCAACTTCTTATCTTGAGCGATGCCATACATGTAGATCAAAAGTGGGAGCAAGAGAATGGCGTTGAGGATCTGCGAGGAGATCAAGATCCAGATCAGCGAAACTCCTGGAATCATGATCAATCCACCAGCAACAAGGGTGATCGCCGCAAAGGTGAGGTAGAAGAGTGGAGCTTCATCAAATTTGTCATCAAGCGCTGCGGGAGATCCCGTGAGATCGCTAATGGAATATGCAGTTGAGAGTGGAAGTATGGAGGCAGCCAATAGGGCAGCACCGATAATTCCGACTGCAAAGATATCTTTTGCCAGAGTTCCAGCAAGTGGTTGCAGCGCCCGTGCTGCTTGAGATGCATCTGTGATATTTGTGATGTGTTGATGATTCAAGGTAGCGGCGCATGTGACAATCACAAAGAAACCAATGATTCCGGTTAAGAGCGATCCCACCCATACATCAGCGCGAAGCAGTTTGAGATCTGATCGGGTCAGACGCTTATCCACTGCATACGACTGAATAAATGCCAAACCCCACGGAGCAAGTGTTGTTCCGAGCGTTGCGGTCGCAATATTGATCGCGCCACGATTGAACGGCATGGATGGAACGACCATTCCGCGAAAGGCGGAACCCCAATGAGGGTGCGACATAAAGCCCGCGATGAGATATGAGATAAATACAGCTGACAAAATAAAGAAGACGCGTTCTGCCTTCTTAAAGGTTCCACGCAGTACAAGTGCAGATATAAAAATTCCAGTAAGTGGCACAGTTATGAAACGAGATATTCCAAAGAGTTGTCCGGCTGCAGCAACTCCCGCGAACTCCGCGGTCATCGTTCCTAAGTTGGCCAAGATCAAAGCGACGGCGCTAAAACTTCCCGCTCTGGCTCCATACTTCTGGCGAACTAATCCGATCAAACCTTGGCGAGTCACAACGCCAATGCGTGCGCCTAAATCTTGGAAGACGATCAGGGCAAGAGTTGAAATAACCAGTACCCAGAGCAGGCGGTAGCCGAATTGAGCACCCAATTGCGAATAGGTCGTGATGCCTGCCGGATCATCATCGGATAGACCAGCGATAACACCTGGGCCCATGACGGCGAGAAAAGCGGCTATGCGTAACTTACGACCGCTTGGAATATTTATATTCGTCATGAACGCGGTCCGCCACCCTGCGAGAAGAGCCCGCGGTTCTTAGAGAGAGCATCGACGAGGTCATCGGCGAGGATGCGGCCGATTGGCTTGTTCTTCTCGTCGATAACGATGATGGATGAACCTCTGTTATTCGAAAATTCCTCGACTACTTCAGCAATTGGAGTATCGATTGAGACCGCGGTAGGGAAGGGCTTGGCAACGAGTTCAGAGACCAGACTCTCTGGCTCTGCGGCAATCAACTCAACCGTTTGAATGTGGTCTAGCAACTTGCCTTTGCCATCTACAACTACAACGCCATCAGAACTCTCACGCTCGCGATTTTCCACTAATAATTTCAAAGCATCTGCAACGGTTGCTGAACTTTTGACGACCAAGATGTGCGTCGTCATTATTCCGCCAGCAAGTTCCTCATCAAAAGAGACAAGTTGGCGTAACTGCTTTGCGGTTCCACTCTCCATCGCGCTCAAAATGCTTTCGCGGTGTTCGTCTTCCAAATCACGCAATACCTCGGCGGATTCATCTGGTTCCATACGCGCTAAAAGCTCTGCCGATCTCTCTGCAGAGAGCGAACGTAAGAGGCCTTCAAGTTCATCATCTTCCATCTCCTCGAGCGCATCCGCTGCAAGATCTGGATCCAACATTTCAATCAGCGCACCCTGTTCACGACCAGCTAAGTCTTCGATGAGATCTGCTAAGTCAGCAGGACGAAGTTGTCCCAACGCTGAGCGAGTGCCAGAAGTGCGAACGACTCCAGGCGTATCCGTGAGCGAGGCAACAGAAGCCCAGTCGAGCACATGATCCGGCGTAGGTCGGCGAGAGAGAGAACCAGGGAAGAGTCGGCGCAAGAAGGAGACAAAAGAAATATCTACACCCACAACGCGAACCTCTTTGTTGAAAGGTGCGAGGTATAAATCGGAGGTACGTACTACTCGTAGACCATCAACATCAACGATCTGGTGGTCAAGAACATCTGCATCAAGCAACGACTCACCAGGACGTCGAGCAAATGGTTCTAAATTAATTTTGGTTGAGGAGAGTGTGATTTGGCTTGGTGTGAGTTCGGAGATGCGAGCGCCATTGATAAATGATTTTCGATTGGCAACTTTCACAATCAATCCAGAAACTGGTGGGTATGTCTCCTCACCATGACGAACAACGACATCGACCAAGCGACCAATCTCGCGACCATCGGGATCCACAACAGGACGACCGATTAAGCCGGCCAACGAAACGAGAGAGTCTCGTACGCTCTTACGGGTTATGAGCAGGTCGCTACGACCAACTAACCGCTTCGCAACGGTGTTGATTGAGGCTACTGGTGGGCGTTTCACCCCGTAAGTCTACGGGCTACCCCTTGAGGAATGAATTAGGTATGGAGATTGAGCGGTACGCCGACGAGCGAATGAGGTCGAAGCATCAGCGACGACAAAAGTTCATCAAATGTTTTCTTGATTGAGCCATTCTCTGAACCGAGATAGGCCGGGGTCCCATTATCTCCCCCGTCACGCAACTCAATATTGAATGGAACCTTGGCAAGAAGTGGCACATCCGATCCGACGAGCGCGCTGAGCCGCTGAGCTGTCTCGGCCCCGCCGCCACTACCAAAGAGAGCTATAGGTTCACCGCAATGAGGGCAGGGACTTTCAGACATATTTTCGACGACTCCGAGAATACGTTGCTTCATCTGAAAGGCGATCCGCCCCGCGCGCTCCGCTACTTCTGCGGCGGCAACCTGTGGAGTGGTTACGACCAAGATCTCCGAACGCGGAATCAGTTGGCCGAGTGAGATAGCGATATCACCAGTTCCCGGTGGAAGATCCAATAGCAGTAGATCAAGCGCCCCCCAATAGGCATCGCTCATCAATTGTTCAAGAACTCTATGTAGGAGCGGACCGCGATATGCGATGGGATCTTCACGATGTGGCTTAAACATCTCCATCGAAACTATCTTCACGCCATGACTCTCAACCGGGATGAAGGTCTGATCAAGCGCTGTTGGTCGCTTATCCAAAATCCCCATCAACCGCGGAATCGAATGGCCATAGACATCGGCATCCAATATTCCAACATTGAGTCCTCTTGCTGCGGCAGCAACCGCCAGATTAGCTGTGACAGAAGACTTACCGACTCCACCCTTACCTGATGCAATACCAATGACCCGCGTGAGGCAATCTTCTTGAGCAAAGGGATTAAATTTCTCTCGCCCTCCACGAAGCAATTTCTTTACAGCTTCGCGCTCCTCATCCGTCATCACTCCGAAGTTAATTTGAACCTCTGTAACTCCGGGAACAGAAATGGCAGCTGCCGTTACATCCCCGTGCAGACGATCGCGCATGGGACATCCACTAATCGTTAACTTGATCCCAATTGATGCCTTGCCATCTTTGAACTCCACAGATTCAACCATTCCCAAATCTGGAAGTGGTCTCCTTAACTCTGGGTCGTTGACAGTCGCCAATGCACGGTGGATCTCGTCAATCATCTGCTGACTCATAAGAGAACTCTACGACGCTATATAGCGGTCATTGAGAGGCGACTAAGGTCACTTGAACCGACTTGATCACACTTCCGCGTTGATATTTGAGCGTCACAGTGTCGCCAATGGCATGGGAGCGAATCGCAACGATCAGATCATCTGCGACTGAAATTTCTTGACCATCGATCGCAAGAATGATGTCTCCCGGTTGCAAACCAGCCTTGGCTGCAGGTCCTCCTGGGAGGATGGCGCTTGCGGTATCTGCGATCTTCGCGCCAGGTCCTGGGTAACTTGAATCAAGAGACATGCCCACGATTGGATGATGAGAAGTTCCGGTCTTGATCAACTGATCTGCTTGAGTCTTTGCTTGATTAATAGGAAATGCAAAACCTAAACCGATTGAGCCAGGTTGACCGTCGATGGTGGATCCCAAAGAGGCGATTGCGGAGTTAACACCGATAACAGCGCCCGTTGCATCGACAAGTGGTCCGCCAGAGTTACCTGGGTTAATTGCAGCATCGGTCTGCAGGGCATCGATAAATGAACTCTCACCGGCGGTGTTATCCGAGCTGGTAGTTACAGGACGGTTCTTTGCCGAAATAATTCCAGAGGTCACGGTGCCTTGAAGTCCTAGAGGTGATCCAATTGCTATAACAGGATCTCCTACTTGAACGTTGTCACTGTTGCCGAGAACAAGGGCAGGAGCATCTGAGACATCAATTTTTAGGACTGCTAAGTCGTACGATGTATCGCGTCCTACAACGGTTGCGGTGTACTCGTTGTTGTTGGAAAGTTTTACCGTGATCTTCGCCTTGGCGAGAAATGCGGTTTCAATAACGTGATTGTTGGTCATGATGTAACCATTTTTTGCAATGAAGAATCCTGATCCAGTGTCACTGCCACTGCTTGTTGTTGAATCAATCTCTACAACAGAAGGAGAGACACGCGCCGCAATTCCTGCGATCGAATCTGGAGCTCTATCAATAACTTTATTGGAGGTGATGAGATTGGTTGAGTTATCAAATGCAGTTTTACCAATCAATGCACCAACAACACCTGCGATAAGGGACATTGCCAAAGCGATATACCAAGTAACTTGAATAACTCTCTTAGCGGGAGCAAGAGTTGTAAGCGAAGTTGATACTGAGGAGGATGCATCCGAAACCCACCATGGTGTTTGAGTTGGAGTCGATGGAGGTGTCTCGGCTTCTGGCGTTGATTCTGGTGCAGTTACAGGTTCTACCCGTGGAGTAGATTCTTCTGCGGAAGTGATCTCATCATCAGACATCTGCTCATTATAAGTGAGTTAAAGCTTTGTTGCTAGAAGAACTCCGGCTCCGAGCGGTAAGACTGTAGAACTCCAACGTGAATCTTCCTTCACTGCTCTGATGCCATCACGTCGAGAGATACTTTCGAAATCTCTCTGGGTGGGATCTGCAACTTTGCCTCCGCTGAGAGCCTGATCAACAAAGAGAATTCCGCCAGGACGTAGAAGTCGATGCGCCTCGTGAATAAGGTCCATCAAATCCGCAGCGGGTCTAATAACGACAAGGTCGTAATTGTTATCTGCAAGTTTGCCTACAACTTCCATAACGATTCCTGTGATTAAACGAAATCGTTGGGTGGATACCCCGGACTCTTCAAAGACTGCGCGTGCTGAAGCGGCGTGTTCACGCTCAGTATCGATAGAAGTTAACACCGCATCTGATGGCGCACCGGCAAAGAGCCAGAGACCACTTACGCCTGAGCCAGTACCAATTTCAACCATCGAACGCGCTTTGAGAGTCTCGACGATATAGCGCAATAAACCGCCTACTGCTGGCGTTGGATCTATCGTTCCTAATTCCTGGGCATTGTTTCGCGCCTGCTGCATAAAAATATCTTCGCGAACATACCCTTCAGCAAATGCTGCCATGTCTCCGCGATTGCCGATCATGAGAGGGAAGCTAACCACTCAATAAGTAAACGGGTTCCAAATCCAGTTCCACCTTTAACGAATTCTCCTGCATCAACCTCAGAGCGACCAGGCCCTGCGATATCAAGATGTACCCAGTTCTGCTTGCCCACAAACTTCTCCAAGAAGAGTGCTGCAGTTACCGAGCCCGCACTAAATTTCTTTGCCGAAGCATCGTGGTTTAAATCTGCAACAGTGCTCTGCAGTGCGGGTACGTAGTCATCAATAAGCGGCATTGGCCACACGCGATCGCCGATACGTTCGCCAATCTCATGAAGTTGTGAGGTTAAAGAAGGATTGCGTGAATACATAGCTGCGTATTGCTTGCCGAGTCCCTGGGTAGCTGCTCCGGTGAGGGTTGCAATGTCAAGCAAATAATCTGGGTGCAACTCAAGATCGGCGTATGCAAGTCCGTCGGCCAAAACTAAGCGACCTTCTGCATCGGTATTGATTACCTCAACAGTTGTTCCGCCGTATTGAGTAATCACATCTGAAGGACGTTGCGCAGTTGCTGAGACCATGTTCTCCGCACACATCATGAGTGCGGTAACTCTTACGCGAGGTTTAACTTCTGCCATCGCAACTGTTGCAGCCAAGATTGCTGCCGCACCTGCCATGTCACTTTTCATCGGAACCATGAGGTCATAAGGTCTCTTCAACGATATGCCACCTGTGTCGTAGGTGATTCCCTTACCAACCAAAACTACATGCGGCCAATTCTTGCTTCCTCGCGGGGCGTAGCGAACTTCCACCAGATGCGGAGCCGAGTTAGGGGAAGAGTTTCCTACCGCGCGCAACCCACCAAATTTTGCGAGCGCCTTGCCCTTCTTAACGATCACGCTTAGATCTGCGGACTTAGTTTTCTTAACTAATGTCCTTGCGGACGATGCCAACCAGGCGGGATTCTTAATATTTGAAGGTGTATGAATCAAATCGCGGGTGGTCCACACTGCGTTAGCAAGAATGGTGGCGCGCTTTATTGCATCACCATTATCTGCGCTAAAAGAAAATGCGGTAGCGCCTTTTTCTCGAGCTTTTTTATCGCTCTTAGAGTGCTCGCTCTTCACATTCCATCCATATTGTGAAAGTGAGATTGCGACGAGGTGGGCAACCGAGGCGTCGAACTCGCCAACATAGGAGTTGAAAAGAGCGAAGCCTGTGCCTTTGCTCTTGCGCCCCAGTGCAGCACCGGCCTTACGTGCATCCTCGATGGTGCCAGTTCCAAAACCAAGAACGAAAAGTCGAGTCAGCTTTCCCATTCCGGTAAGAGGGATTTCTAGAACCTCCCCAGCCTTGGCTGAGTAGTCCGGCCACTGTTTGCGGATCTCTTTGAAGGTTAATCCAGTTTTATCGAGGAGAAAGGTTGAAAGCTCCGAAGAGTCTGCTTCTGCGCCATCATCAGTAGAGAAGGCGGGCAAGACGAGGGCGTTGTATTTTTCAAAGCCATGTTCTTTTATAGAACCAACCGTAGTAAAAGTCGGTTGTGGCAGATGCATGAGTTGACTCTATTTCTTAACGAGAGCGACCGCTGCCTGAAGGGCATTTCCAAGATTGGTGGCCTCTTCGACATTCAGTTCTACGACTAACCGGCCGCCACCTTCGAGAGGAATACGCATCACCAGGCTACGAGCCTCCTTGGTGACCTCCATGGGACCATCGCCGGTACGCGGTTTCATGGCTGCCATGGTGAAACTCCCTCACTCAAAAACGATTCAGAACGTAGGGAGAAGTATCTCGCATCAGGGGAAAGGTGGGAAATCAAGGGCGGCAAATAAGCGCTTTTTACCCTGTTCAATTACAACTTTTACCGATTTATGGGGGACTCCGAGGGTTTTCGCAATCTCAGCGGTCTCCATCCCCTTGACATAATGCAACGAGAGTATGAAGCGCTCCTCTTCTGGCAGACTCGCCAAGAGTTCAGCGAGAGTCGGCGCAGGCTTCATGGATGGGAGATTACTAGTCCCCTCCGCGAATAGTTATCCCTCAGAGCGTAAGTGGGGCGATTTGATAGCGTTCGCCACATGAGAAAAGGCTTTGGAAGTGGCGTAGCGACTATCGCGGCAAATGGTGATCTGCTCGATTGCTGGTTCCTCAAAGTCAGCCTTGATCCGCTCTCTGCTCCGGCAGACCGCTCGAGCTTGATCTCCCCTGACCCAATTCGTGGAGTAACGCGCGAAGAGGTCGACCTAGAAATCGACTTAGATGCGGCGCCACAATCAGCAGCCGATGCTTACCTCCGACTCCACCTGATCTCTCATAGGTTGGTACAGCCACACGGGCTTAACTTGGATGGAGTCTTTGGACTCCTCACAAATGTTGTCTGGACCTCTGCCGGCCCTTGCTCTCTCGTTGATTTCGAGACGACTCGTGCTCGCCTCAAAGCAGCACACGGAAACGTGACCGTTTACGGAGTAGATAAGTTCCCACGCATGGTTGATTACGTAATTCCAGATGGAGTTCGAATCGCAGATGCAGACCGAGTTCGCTTGGGTGCTTACCTAGCATCTGGCACAACCATCATGCACGAAGGGTTCGTCAACTTTAACGCCGGCACATTGGGCAAGTCGATGGTTGAAGGTCGCATCAGCGCTGGAGTGGTTGTCGGCGATGGTAGCGATGTTGGTGGCGGCGCCTCCATCATGGGAACTCTCAGCGGCGGTGGCAAAGAAGTAATTTCTATCGGTGAACGTTGCCTACTCGGTGCGAACTCAGGCCTCGGAATCTCATTAGGAAATGATTGCGTCATCGAATCTGGTACTTACATCACTGCAGGCTCCAAGATCATGCTGCCAGATGGCAAAGTCGTTAAGGCGCGCGAACTCTCCGGTGCAAGCAATTTGATTTTCCGTCGTAACTCAATAACAGGAAATCTGGAAGTTGTTCCTAAGGTTGGAGGCTGGGAAGGCTTGAACTCAATCCTGCACTCTAATTAATCGTCGGGACTAATAAGTATTGGGAGCAATCTCAAACCAAGAAGACGGCACTTTCAATTTAGTTTTGAAATCGCC
>DAIOGE010000032.1:0-10323 GCA_036745375.1 Candidatus Nanopelagicaceae bacterium | reverse complement strand
TCGGCGAGCCAAGAGCTAAATGAGATTGATAAGTCGGTTCCAACTGTGTTGGTATTTGGTAACGAGGGACGTGGCCTGCCGGAACTTCCACCTGCTTTTCAGCGGGTATCCATTCCCATGCGCGGACATGCAGAGAGCTTCAATGTGGCAAGCGCCGCCGCCATAACTATGTATTTTCTCTCTAACTAAGCGGGATTTTAGTAAGATTGCAACCTATGACTCTCTCAGAGCAATCCATTGAAGATGCAAAGTCGCAAGCGCTAGCGGCAATTGCTGCAGCCGACTCGTTAGAAGCGCTCAAAGAGGTAAGACTCCAGCATGCGGGGGATAAATCACCCATCGCTCGCGCAAATCAACAATTGGGATCTCTCTCGCCTGAGGAGCGTGCCACCTTTGGAAAGATCATTGGGCAGGCAAAGGGCCAAGTAGCTGCGGCGCTTGAGGCTCAAACAAAAGTACTAGAAGCGCAACGTGATGCACGTGTCTTGGTTGAGGAGCGCGTTGATGTCTCTATTGCGGCTCGCCGCACCCCCAAAGGGGGATTACACCCGTTAACTATTTTGACCAACGAGATCTGCGATCTCTTTCTTGGTATGGGTTACCGCGTAGCAGAAGGACCAGAACTCGAGGCGGAGTGGCTTAACTTCGATGCCCTTAATATTCCAGCCGATCACCCAGCGCGCACCATGCAAGACACCTTTTTCATCGAACCACTCGATTCCCACCTCGTGTTGCGAACTCACACCTCTCCAGTGCAAGTGAGAACAATGTTGGAGGAGGAACCTCCGATCTATGTTATTTGTCCTGGGCGTACATATAGAGCCGATGAGTTAGATGCAACGCACACGCCAGTTTTTTCGCAAGTTGAAGGTCTTGTGATCGACAAGGGCATCACTATGGCTGATCTCAAGGGAACTCTTGATCATTTTGCGCGCTCAATCTTCGGGCCTGATGTCAAAACAAGATTGCGCTCCTCTTTCTTTCCATTCACCGAGCCAAGCGCCGAAGTTGATTTCTACTTCAACGGTCGCTGGATTGAGTGGGGCGGTTGCGGCATGGTTAATCCCAAGGTGCTCGTTGCTTGCGGCATAGACCCAGATGTTTACAGCGGTTTTGCTTTTGGCATGGGGCTGGAACGAACTTTGATGGTGCGTCACGGCATCACAGATATGCACGACATCGTTGAAGGTGACCTGCGCTTTACGCAGAGTTTTGGAACAGGTGTGAAATGAAAGTTCCTCTATCGTGGTTGCGCGAGTTTGCACAGATTCCAGATGGACTTTCTGCTGAAGAGATCGAAGAGGCTTTTGTCTCAGTTGGATTTGAAGTTGAGAGCGTTGAAATTCAGGGAAGCGATCTAACAGGACCGCTAGTTGTAGGGCGGGTGCTCTCCATTGAGCAGGTTGAAGGACAGAAGAAGCCCATTCGATACGTTGGATTAGATTGCCGTGAGGCAGAGGTTCGCTATGTCATTTGCGGCGCCACTAATTTTGCAGTCGGAGATCTAGTCGTAGTCTCCTTGCCTGGAGCGGTATTGCCTGGCGGATTTGCTATCGCGGCGCGCCAAACTTATGGTCACACCTCAAATGGAATGATCTGCTCAGCACGTGAACTCGGATTAAGTGAAGATCACACCGGAATCATCGTGCTTCCTAAAGGAAACCCTGGGCAGGATGCCATCGAATTACTTCAGATAAACGATGTGATTTTTGATGTAGCCATAAATCCTGATCGAGGTTACGCGCTTTCAATTCGCGGGTTAGCAAGAGAGATTGCTGCATCTCTTGGTGTTGCATATAAGGACCCCGTTCTCGAGATTGAGACGGATTCATTGCCAATCAACACTTCTGGTGTACAAGTTTCAATCGACGACCCCAGCGCAGCAAGCGTTATTTACATCAGAACAATTGCTGAGTTCAATCCAGATGCCCCAACTCCATTGTGGATGAGCAGAAGAATTGAAAAGTGCGGGATGCGTTCTATCTCGCTCGCCGTTGATGTTACTAACTATGTGATGCTAGAACTCGGGCAACCTTTGCACGCCTTTGATAGCTCAAAAATTCAAGGCTCACTCCATATCCGAAGAGCAGACCGCGAGTCCGAATTCACCACATTGGATGGTCAGATTCGCAAACTTTCAGCAACGAACCTCGTCGTCGCCGATGATGTGCGGGCCTTGGCGCTTGCAGGAACGATGGGTGGACTCGATTCGGAAGTCACATCTACAACGACAGGGTTGGCAATTGAAGCAGCTCGCTTTGACCCGATTTCGATCGCCAAGAACTCCCGATTCCATCGCCTCTCTTCTGAGGCCTCGCGCAGATTAGAACGCGCCGTAGATCCAGCCCTTGCCGCAAAGGCAAGCGCAAGAGCTACTCATCTCTTGCTTGAACTCGGTGGTGCGAAATATGTCGGAAGCGCTTCTGCTGGATCGATACCAGCGATGCCCGTGATTGATTTTGATCCCGAGTTTGTTACGAGGCTTTTAGGCACAATCATCTCTCATGAGACTGTTGCGGCTCATTTAAAGACAGTTGGTTGTGAGATAACAATTGTCAGTCCTGCTTTGTGGAAAGTTACTCCTGCAACCTGGCGCAGCGATCTGTTAACTCCTTCAGATTTAGTCGAAGAAGTTGGACGTTTAGTTGGGTTAAATTCAATTGAAGGTACGCTCCCGCGGGGTCGCGCGAATGCAACTTTGAGCCCGATTCAAAATCGCAAGAGGGGAGTGGCTCATTACCTAGCCAATATAGGTTTTTCCGAGGTCTACAACTATCCCTTTGTAAATCAAGAGACGGTTGATATTTTAGGTTTCACGGGAGCACGAGCAGCTAGTTTCAAGTTAGCTAATCCAATGTCAGATCAAGCTCCACTACTTCGTACTCATCTGCTCCCAGGGCTTTTGGATGCAACCAAGCGCAATTTGAGTCGTGGTGCCAAAGAGTGCGCTATCTTCGAAATTGGAACAGTATTTAGAGATGTCACAAAGTTGGCGCACGTCTCACCCATCTCGACTGATTCTCGTCCTTCTGCAGAGACGATCGCAGAAATTTATGCCAGCGTTCCACTGCAACCGCTTTTTGTTGGAGCGGTTGTTGCAGGCGGACTAGATCGATCTGGTTGGTGGGGAGAAGGTCGGGCATTTGACTGGGCCGATGCAACCGCTCAAGCACTGGCAATCATTGAACTTACGGGCAACACCGGAACAATCGTCCAATCAGATTTAGCGCCATGGCATCCAGGGCGCTGCGCCGAGATTCAGGTTGGTGGCAAGGCTGTGGCTCACGCTGGAGAGGTGCATCCGCGCGTTCTCGAAGCCCTGGACCTGCCTCCTCGTACCTGTGCCTTTGCAGTTATTCTCTCGGAACTGCCCGTGGTGGCTTCAAAGAGTGCAAAGCCAATATTCACGATGCCGGCGGCGACTCAAGATGTCTCATTAATTGTCGATGCCTCGCTACCTGCCTCAAAAGTGGAAGCGGCGCTGGTTGCGGGGGCTGGGGAATTACTGGAGTCAGCCACACTCTTTGACAGGTATGCAGAGCTAGGAGATGGGAAGGTCTCTCTGGCCTTTACGCTCACATTTAGGGCGCCTGACCGCACCCTCACAGCCGATGAGGTCTCGGGATATCGCGAATCTGCCGTGGCCAAGGCGATCTCCGAGTGTGGGGCCGTTGTGCGCGCATAATTATGCATTTTCTTGCATAATTATTCATATTCCCCTAGGCTTCAGGGATGAAAATCGGAGTCGTAGGGGCCAGCGGATATTCAGGTGGCGAGTTACTTCGCTTACTCCTGGGACACCCACATTTCTCACTTGAATATATTGCTGCCGGTTCTCAGGCTGGAGCATCTATAAATTCTGTTCATCCCCAACTGACTCCGCTCTCCAATCGCAGTTTCGAAGCCACTGAAGTTTCACGAATGAATGATTGCGAACTGATTTTCTTTGCCCTACCGCATGGTGAATCTGCTCGATTGATTGCAGAGATTGATTCCAACATCAAGGTGGTGGATCTCGGGGCTGATTTCAGATTGGAATCCTCGTCAGCCTGGGAGAAATATTACGGGGGAGCGTATGCCGGTTCTTGGGTCTATGGACTTCCAGAAATTCCCGGCCAACGTCAGAAGATTGCCGGTGCACAGAGAGTGGCCAATCCTGGATGTTATGCAACCTCGATAGCTATTGCAGCAGCTCCTGCCGTATCGGCGCATCTGGTGGAAAAAGATGATCTTGTAGTAGTCGCCGCCTCCGGGACGACTGGCGCCGGAAGAAAAGCATCCACCGCGCTTCTGGCAAGTGAAATTATGGGATCACTTACCTCGTACAAATTCGGAGGAGTGCATCAACATACCCCCGAGATTGAACAAACATTGTCTGCACTTTCTGGTGACTCGGTCAAGATTTCTTTCACGCCGATTCTCGCTCCCATGCCTCGGGGAATTCTTGCAACAATAACGAGCCGACTCACGAAAAATGTGACGAATCAAGATGTCTACGACCTTTACAGAAATTTCTATGCCAACGAACCATTTGTTGCTCTTCTTGAGCCAGGGCAATTACCAAAGACTTCTTCTGTTGTCGGATCCAACTCGGTCCAACTCCAACTTGCCGTTGATGAACATACCAATCGACTCGTGATTTCCGCGGCTCTAGATAATTTGGGTAAGGGAGCGGCCTCGCAAGCTATCCAAAACGCAAACATCATGGTTGGTCTTGCAGAGGAGACCGGGTTGAGTGCGGCGGGCATCGGTTCATGATCGTTATTAAATACGGCGGGCATGTTTTAGATGACCCGAGCATCAATCAGAACATAATCTCTGAAATCGCTACTTACCATCGCGATGGCGGCAAAGTTGTGGTTGTTCATGGCGGTGGGCCATCCATTGAGGCAGAGTTAAAGTTTCATAATATTCCAACTTCGATGGTGGGCGGCTATCGCGTAACTACCCCTGAAGTGATGGAGGTTGTACAGCGCACGCTCTCTGGATCTGTATTGCGCGATCTCACTAATATTTTCATCGGACTTGGAGTGAACGCGGTTGGGCTTTCTACGGGTGATGGAAACACTCTTAGAGCTCACACATTTCAACCGATTATTGATGGAGCCTCGACTGATGTTGGATTAGTTGGCGAAGCACAGAGTGTTGATCCAACATTTTTAAATTTAATTCTGGAGAACGGTTACTTGCCCGTGATCTCTCCTGTCGCGGTATCAACAAGTGGTCAGGCGCTCAATATCAATGGGGATATCGCTGCTGGGGCGATTGCCGGAGCGTTAGGTGCTTCAGAAATTCTATTTATTACCGATGTTGCGGGGATCTACAAAAATTGGCCAGATCCAACCTCGTTAATTCATGAAATTTCGAGTGCAGATTTGCGGGGGATCTCTTCCTCTTTCGCAGATGGAATGGCACCAAAGGTTCGCGCTGTGTTGAATGCGCTCTCGTCAGGTGCACAGAGAGCCCGCATCATCGATGGACGTAACCCTACAAATGTAAGTCAGGCCTTCAAAGGAATTGGTGGAACGGTGGTGTACGCATGAACACGCAAGAACGTTGGCATGCTTCGATGCAGAACAATTACGGGGTTCCTGCAATCACTTTATCGAAAGGTGAAGGAGTTACTGTCTGGGATGAAGATGGTAAGAAGTACCTAGACTTTCTTGGAGGAATTGCGACAAACATTCTGGGCCATGCGCATCCTGCAATCGTCAAAGCGGTCTCCAAGCAGATTGAAGAACTCTCGCATGTCAGCAATCTTTACGGCCACAAACCAGGAGTTGAACTAGCCGAGAAGTTGAAATCCTTTACGGGCGATCCAGCGGCTCGAGTCTTTTTCTGCAACTCAGGCGCTGAGGCAAATGAAGCTGCGATAAAAATTTCTCGCTTGACTGGAAGAGTTCAGATTATCGCCGCGCTCGGGGGCTTTCATGGAAGAACGGCTGGCGCGCTCTCGATCACCGGTCAGGAGGCAAAGCGCAAACCATTTGAACCACTTTTGCCAAAGGTGAAGTTCGTTCCTTACGGGAATATCAAAGCGATGAAGCGGGCGATCTCAAAACGAACCGCCATGGTTATCTTGGAACCTATCCAAGGCGAGAACGGCGTTGTCGTTCCACCCGAGGGCTATCTAGAAGAGGTACGAGAACTCTGCGATAAGAAGGGTGCGCTCCTCGCCATCGATGCAGTGCAGACAGGTATGGGCAGAACTGGTGAGTGGTTCGGCTATGAGTTGGAAGGAATTACTCCAGACATCATCACCTTAGCCAAGGGCCTTGGAGGTGGATTGCCGCTGGGAGCAATGATCACTCTCGGAAAGAAAGTCCCGGCTTTCAAACCTGGGGAACATGGATCTACCTTCGGCGGAAATCCGATCTCATGCGCCGCCGCAAATGCTGCTGTGGATTTCATCGTCAAGAAAGATTTGTTAGAGAAGGTTTCAATAAGTGGTGAATTTCTAAAAGCGCAACTCTCCAAGATTCCTGGTGTCGCTGCGGTTCGGGGCCAAGGACTGCTTCTTGGAATTGTGCTGGAATCAAATGTGGCAAACGACGTTGCAATGAAGGCGCAACAAAATGGGCTACTTATTAATGCACCTGCAAAGAATGTAATTCGTATAGCTCCTGCGTTGATTGTAGATAAGAAAGAGCTCCGCGAGTTTGTCGAGATTTTTGACCGCACGTTAAACGAGGTTCTCAATGGTTAAATCGATGACTCATCAATCTGAGAAGCGTAAGCAACTCGAAATAGCCCTGATCAAGGCCGGCAAGATTCACTCGCAGTCAGATCTCGTTCGCGAGTTGAAGGCAGAGGGACTCGATGTAACACAGGCGACCGCGAGTAGAGATCTACAAGAGCTCGGTGCGATGCGCACTAAAGGTAATGATGGAATTATGAAGTACGTCTTAGATAATTCTGCGCAGGCTACTAATAATTCTCATCTGATCCTCTCTGTAGCCTCAAGCGGAAATACTGTCGTGCTCCGAACTCCGCCAGCGGCGGCTCAATTCGTAGCTAGTACCTTGGATGCCGCCATTGTTGCCCAAGAACTTCCGCTTGCGATTGGCACTATTGCGGGCGATGACACCGTTTTAGTTATTGCCGCGACGGCGACCGGGGGAGATGAATTGGCTAAGAGTATTGAATCGATTTTTGGAAAGGTTAAATAATGGCGCTCTGGGGTGGAAGGTTCGCAAGCGGACCAAATGAATCTGTAACCAAACTTTCGCGGAGCGTGCACTTCGATTGGCGTTTAGCTCCATATGACATCCGAGTTAATATCGCTCATGTCGCCGGCTTGCATCGCGCTGGAGTACTAACCGCTCTTCAAGCTTCCGAGATCACTGCAGGACTTCAAGAGTTAGCACGCGAAATTGCTTCAGGCGAGTTCTTCTATAACGACAGCGACGAAGATGTTCATAGCGCCATCGAACGGGGCCTTGTAGCCAAAATAGGTGAACTTGGTGGGGCTTTTCGAGCTGGTCGGTCACGTAACGATTTAATCGTTACAGATTTCAAGTTGTACCTCATCGACCACCTTCTTGAGGTAGCTCACGAGACTATTGATCTTGCAATAGCGATAGATGTTGTGGCCCAGAAGTACATAGATGTAGTTGCGCCTGGTTTCACACACCTGCAACACGCGCAACCTATTCTCTTCTCGCACGAACTGACCAAACACTCGCATGCACTTCTTCGCGATGTAGATCGGATGAAGGATTGGCTCTCGCGAAACTCGGTCTCACCATTGGGTTCTGGTGCGCTAGCCGGTTCTGGACTGGTTCCTAATCCAGAAATAATCGCAGCCGACCTCGCCTTCCAGGGAGTTACTCGGAACAGTATTGATGCTGTCAGCGATCGAGATTTTGTCGCCGAAGCGCTCTTTATTTTCGCAATGCTAGGTGTGCACTTATCCCGTATCGGTGAAGAGTTCACTCTGTGGAATACCCAAGAATTTGGCTGGGTAACTTTGGATGATGCATTTTCGACTGGTTCTTCCATCATGCCTCAGAAGAAAAATCCAGATATCGCTGAACTTGCCCGCGGCAAAGCAGGTCGGTTTATTGGAAATCTGACCTCGTTGATGGTGGCGCTTAAGGGTCTGCCCTTCGCTTACAACCGCGATCTTCAAGAGGATAAAGAACCCACCTTTGATTCAATTGAGGAATTGCTCACACTATTGCCTGCACTTCGCGGAATGATCGAGACCGCGACCTTCCACGGCTCCAAAATCTCTAATGGTGTACTGAGCGGACATGCCTTAGCCACAGAGATTGCAGATTTTCTTGTTCGTGAGCAGGTGCCATTCGCCCAAGCCCACGAGATTTCAGGCCGCGCTGTCGCTCTGGCGGAGTCCAAGGGCATAGAAGTGCATGAATTATCCGATGCAGATTTACTACTGATAGATGCTCGGCTCAACGGTTCACTCAGAGATGCGTTGTCAGCCGGTGCTGCCATCGAATCACGTGGATCTATAAATGGGACATCCACGAAGAGCGTTGTCGCCCAATTAGGCCAACTTGAGGCGAAAATTCGGGGTTATTCCGCTTGGATTGCCAGCGAGCGCAAACGCTTTTCGGGCATGATGGGCGCATGACTTCAGAACTTTTAGCTGACTTGGAGTGGCGCGGACTCATCGCACAGACCACCGACCGCGAAGCGCTAATGAAGCAGTTGGATAAAGAGCCGACTGCCTTTTACATCGGTTTTGATCCGACGGCACCCTCACTTCATTTAGGAAATTTGGTTGTGCTCTTGGTTATGCGCCGCTTTCAACTGGCGGGGCATAAGCCACTTCCATTGGTAGGAGGCGCAACCGGACTTGTCGGCGATCCAAGCGGTCGAAACGAAGAACGTTCTCTTAACGACACGGAAGTTGTAGAGCAATGGGTAGGCCGAATCAAACTGCAACTCTCCAAGTTTTTGGAATTCGAAAACGGTGCAAATGCAGCCGTGATGACAAATAATTTGGATTGGACCAAACCAGTTTCTGCTTTGGAATTCTTGCGCGATATCGGAAAGCATTTCAGTGTTAATCAGATGCTCTCTAAAGATAGCGTTTCATCACGGTTAGAGAGCGGTGGAATTAGTTATACCGAATTCTCATACCAAGTTCTTCAGGCATTTGATTTTCTGGAGTTGTATCGTCGCCACAATTGCAAAATTCAATTAGGCGGAAGTGATCAGTGGGGAAATATTGTTGCTGGACTTGATCTCATCAGAAAAGTGGAAGGCGATACCGCTCACTGTTTAACAATTCCACTTCTCATGAAGAGTGATGGAACAAAATTTGGAAAGACGGCAGGTGGAAGTGTCTGGCTCGATCCAGAGATGACATCTCCATATGCCTTTTATCAATTCTGGTTAAACAGTGATGATGCAGATGTGCCGCGCTATTTGAAAGTCTTTTCATTTAAATCTCATGAAGAGATCAATGAATTAATTGCTACTCACGAAGCTAACCCAGGAGTGCGTGAGGCTCATAGAGCGCTGGCTCGTGAGATGACCACCTTGGTACATGGGGCGGGGGAGTGCGAGGGCGCTGAACGGGCTGCCAAGGCTCTATTCGGCCAAGCAGACCTTGCCGAGCTCGACGAGAAGACTCTTGCCTCGGCTCTCTCGCAACTTCCCGGCACGTCAATCCCAGCGGGAGTCGCAATTCCTACCTGGGTAGACCTTCTGACCGCTGCAGGGGTCGTGGATTCGAAGTCGGCTGCCCGACGGATCATCAAGGAAGGTGGCGCATATCTCAACAACGTAAAAGTCCCCTCCGAGGATTTTGCACCGAGCGAAAGCGACCTCCTCTTTGGGCGATTTTTACTGCTCAGAAAAGGCAAGCGGGACCTGGCTGCGGTCGAAATCAAGTAACCCAAGATCTTCACCGAAAGGTGTACAAGCCCTAAAACCCTTATAATTCAATGGTTTTAGGGCTTTTCTTATCACCTAAATTTCCAGAATGAGGAGTGTGCGGAACACCACAGGCGTCGCGATTTGACCCTAGAGCGGTCTACGGGTTATGGTTCCACCTCGCTCGCGGAACGGACTGAAAGAGGCCGTGCGACGACAAATCTGTGAAATAGCGTGTGTTTGGTGCTGGTCCATGTGAAATTGACCTTCTGTCCATCCTGCATTAAGTTAAGCAGTCTGCCCTGCAGACGGTGAGAAATTACCGTGAGTGGAGCGCGCTCGTACCTTGAGAACTCAACAACGTGCAAAAATCAATGCCAATAAAAGGGCTTATATAGGCGTGTTCGCATGTCTGTAGTAAGTCCAAATTCCTTTGTATTTTCTCTTTTTGAGATCATTACAAAACAAAAACAATTG